>JBKPQP010000111.1:0-3920 GCA_046734155.1 Actinomycetota bacterium
GTGCTCGTTGGCGGCCTCAACTGGGGTCTCGTCGCGATCGCGAAGTTCGACCTGGTGGCGTGGCTGTTCGGCCTCGACTTCGGCGAGACGAACGCCGCCAGCCGGATCGTCTACGGCCTTGTCGGCCTCTCGGCCGTCTACGGCCTCGGCTGGCTCGCCGCCGGCCGCCGTCAGGCAAGCCCTCGACCTACCCCTGCGTCCGCATCGCGCTGACGCGCACCCCGACCGAAAGGACGTGATGAAGAAGACTGCACTCCTGCTCGTGATCGTCGTCGCGGCGCTGGCCGCGGCCCCGCTCGGCTCGACCGCCGGGTCCGGAACCCGCGCGAGCGGCGACATCGTCGCGACAGCGACGTCCGCGGGCAAGTTCACCACACTGACGAAGCTGCTCAAGCGCGCTGGCCTGGTCTCGGCCCTGAAGCAGCCCGGGCCCTACACCGTCTTCGCGCCGACCGACGCGGCCTTCAAGAAGGTTCCGAAGAAGACGCTGAAGGCACTGCTCACGAACAAGGCGAGGCTGAAGGCCGTCCTGCTCTACCACGTCGTCGCCGGCAAGGTCACCGCGGCCGATGTCGTGAAGCTGCGCTCGGCGAAGACGCTGAACGGCAAGAAGGTCCGCATCCGCGTCTCCGGCCCCAACGTCTTCGTGAACACCGCGAAGGTCGTGAAGGCCGACGTGATGGCGACGAACGGGGTCATCCATGTCGTCAACCGCGTGCTGATCCCCCCGGCGCGGTAGTGGCGGCGGCACCAACCGCATCGACGGCTCCTGTCGCGCGTCTGCGCGGCGGGAGCCTCCGCGGGCTCAACCGCTGGAACGCGACCCTCGGTGCGCTGGATCTCGCGGGATCTACTTCTCGATCTTCGTTGTCTTCAACGTCTTTGCGCTGAACATGGCCCTGAATACCGGCGCGTCGGTCGTTGGCACGACTACGTCTACGGGGCGCGTCTACAAGCTCAGCCTCACGGCGAAGCCTCGGGTGGCAGGTCTTCGCCGGGCGTTGCGGCCCGTCTGAACTACGAGGATTTCTGCTCACGGCGCTCGAACTCGAGCATCAGTCGGCGCAGGAGCGAGTTCAGCTGGCGCTTCTCGTCGGCGCTCAGAGCGGCGGCGACGAGCGCCTCGTTCTCGGCTCCGGCCCGCAACGCGTCCTCCCAGACCTTGTGGCCCGCGTCGGTCAGTTCCACGAGCACGCCGCGCCGGTCGTTCGGATCGGGCAGGCGCTTTACGAGGCCCGCGTTTTCGAGCCGGTCGATCCGGTTGGTCATTGCACCGCTCGAGAGCTCCGCCCACGCCGCGAGCTGGCCGATCGAGCGCCGGTGCGGAGGATCCGTCAGCTGGAGCTGGTTCAGCGCCTTCCACTCACCGGAGTTGAGACCGAACTTCACGAGCGTCTCGTCCAGGAGGCGGTGGAACCTGCGTCTGAGGCCGTTGATCCGGTCGACCATCCCCTCCACCTCGAGGTCGATCCCGGGGAACTGGTTCTCCTCGAGAAAGCGGTCGACGTGGTCGCGCTCTTCGGCAGCTTTAGCCATGATCGTGATTCTTGATCAAAAAACTCTTGACGTCAAGATTCTCCATGTGTAACATCTCCTTCGACGTAAAGATACTCGAAGTCGAGAGGAGCCGCCCAATGTACGAGCACGAGATTCGCACAGAGGCCGCCAGGGAGCGGGCGGCTCACCTGAGCAGCGACTGGTCCCCGATCTCGCCGCGCCACCGCGTACGCCTGACGCTCGGCCGCTGGTTGATCGGGGCCGGTCGCCGGCTCGAGGGAGCTGGCTCAACGTTCACGCATGAAGCCCTGGCGCGCCGCGCTCACTAAGGCATCACTGGGAGGCCGTGGCGGCTCTGCCGCCGCGGCCGTCTCGATCCGAGCGCTCTAGCCCTCGCGCATGAAGCCCTGGCGAGCCGCCGAAACTAGCGCCACGGCCTCCGGGAAGAGCACGCGCATGGCGTCGCGGAGGGCGATGGCCTGCTCGTCCGCGCCGCCGGTCGACTGAACCTGCTGCAAGGCGGCTGCCGTGAGCTCGACCGCGGTGTTGAGCGTCAGCGTCGCGAACTGCTCGCGCTGGGCTTCCTGCACCGACTCGGCCTGCTGCTCGGCGAACTCGCGCAGGCTGCGCATCAGGTCCTCAGGATCACCGCCGAACGGGAAGCCGCTGCCTTCCATGGCCCCAGACTAGCTAAGGGGGAGTTTGTAGCCGCGCTCGACGTCGCGCGCCAGCTCGGCCACCGAGTCGGCGGCTCCCTTCACCGCGGCGGCGACGGCGGGGCCGCCCTCCGCGCCGAGCTCGTCCAGCAAGGCCGGACGGGCGACACGCGGCGCCTCGGGCTCGACGCCGGCCGCGTCCTCGGCGACCTCGCACAGCGCGGCGATCGAGACGGCATCGTGGACGAGCGCGCGGTCCCTGACGGGTACGCCCGTCGCGTCCAGCACGAGCCACGCCTTGGAGTCACCGTCTCCGTAGGCGCAGACGTAGAGACGGATCCCGCTCGCCGGCTCGGTCGGGACGATCCCCGAGACCTCTTCGCCGTCGGCCGCATGCCGTCCCGCCGCCTCCGCGATCCGCCGCAGATCGGAATCGAGCTTCACGCCACGAGCTTAGACTCACGCCGTGGCAGGGACGCGCACCGAGCTCGCCCGCGGCCTCTTCGCCCCACTCGGCCCGACCTACGACCGCTACGCGAACGCGCTCTCGTTCGGCCAGGACCCGCGCTGGCGGCGCTTCCTGGTCTCCCGGCTGCCAGTCGGCCCCGACGATGTGGTGCTCGACGTCGCCACCGGCACCGCGGCGGTCGCCCTCGAGCTCGTACGGCACACCGGCTGCTCCGTCGTCGGGGTCGACCAGAGCCCGGAGATGCTCGACGAGGCGCGCCGCAGGCTGCTGCTCGCAGACGAGACGAAGCGCGTGCGGCTCGCCGAGGCTAGCGCGCAGGAGCTGCCCTTCGAGGACGGGTCGTTCGACGGCCTGACTGCCGCGTATCTGCTGCGCTACCTCGACGACCTGCCGACCGACCTCGGCGAGCTCGCCCGCGTCCTGCGGCCGGGCGCGACCGCAGCGCTGCTCGACTTCGGCGTCCCTCCCGGTCCACTCCCCCGCGCCGCCTGGAATCTCTGGGTCGACGTCGGCCTGCCCGTGCTCGGCCGCGCGATTTCGCCCGGCTGGCACGAGGTCGGCCGCTTCCTCGGCGGCAGCATCCGCGACTTCGACGGGCGCTGGCCGGTGCCGCGCCTGCTCACGGCCCTGCGCGAGGCGGGATTCGACGACGTACGCGCGAGGCGACTGAGCCTCGGCGGCTGCACCGTTCTCTGGGGCCGGCGCGCGTGACCGAGGCAAGGGCGCGGCCGGCCTTCTACGCACTCGCGCCGGGCGGCTGGCGGGACTACGTCACGCTGCTGCACCCGCCCTACACGGCCTGGCACCTGAGCTACGTCGTGATCGGCGCCTGTCTCGCTCCGACGCTGTACGAAGGGCGACTGGCCGCGACCGCGGCCGCGTTCTTCCTCGCGCTCGGGATCTCGGCTCACGCAATCGACGAGCTCAAGGGCCGGCCGCTCCAGACGAAGATTCCCCGCCGGGTGCTCGTCGTCCTGAGCATCGTCCCGCTGGTGGGCGCGGTCGCGATCGGGATCGGCGGCGCGATCGCCTTCGACCCCTGGCTTCTGGTCTTCGTCGCGGTCGGGGCGGCGCTCGTGCCCGTCTACAACCTCGAGCTGTTCGGAGGCGCGATCCACAACGGCGCCGGGTTCGCCCTCGCCTGGGGCGCATTCCCACTGCTGACCGGCTACTTCGCCTGCGCGGGAACGATCAGCTGGGAGGCGCTGCTCGCGGCCGCCTACGCAACGTTGATGAGCTACGCGCAGCGCGTGCTCTCGACGCCCGTGCGGCACCTGCGCCGGCGAGTCGCCGACGTC
>JBKPQP010000112.1:0-7199 GCA_046734155.1 Actinomycetota bacterium
CACAACTTCCACCTGACCGGCCCGGGCGTCGACCGGAAGACGGAGATCGACTTCAAAGGCACGGAGACGTGGACGGTGACGTTCACCGACGGGCTCTACAGGTTCGTCTGCGACCCGCACGCGAGCTTCATGAACGGGAGCTTCGCCGTCGGCTCTGCGCAGCCGCCACCTCCTCCACGCCGGCCCAAGTGCAAGGTGCCGAAGGTCGTCGGCAAGAAGATGCCCGCGGCCAGACGAATGATCACGCGTGCGCATTGCCGTCTGGGACGCGTGCGCCGTGCCAGGTCGGCGAAGCCGCGCGGCCGGGTCGTCAAGCAGAGCCCGCGCTGGGGCGTCTCCCGAGCGAGAGGCGCGCCTGTCAACCTGATCGTCAGCCGCGGCAAGCGCTAGCGCGAACCTGGGCTAGCCTCTACGGCTGTATGCGCCGCGTTTCCGTCGTCTTCGGCTTGCTGTCGGGGTTCCTGGCCCTCGTCGTCGGCACCCAGATCGCGGGCGCCCAGTCAGTGGAGCGCGTCCGGATCTCCGACCCGGCGCGGCGTGCGCACCAGCTGCCGCCGGGCCTGCTCGTCGAGCTTGCGTCCCCGACGAGCTACAACCGGGTGTCCACGTCGGGCAACGCGGGTCGGTGGCAGGGCCCCCGGTTCGAACAAGTGGGCCATCCCGAGAACGCCGGCTTCGCGTCGCTCGACTGGTCGGTCAGCTTCGATCAGCGGCAAGGCGACGCAGAGGCCGTGGCGAAGGCGAACGTCCGGCACACGGACTGGGCACGCGACCAGCAGGGCGGGCTCTCGGTTCCGCACGCGGTCGGCACGAAGGCGCTCGGGACGATCCTCGGGTTCTACGTGATGATGCGGCCCCCGGCGACCGGTGACGCGCGCTTCGAGGGCGTGCTCGCGTTTCCGCTGGACACGAACCTGCAGGCGGTGATCCGCTTCGAGGCGAACAACCCGCCGGACGACTCGTTCATCGTCAACGGCTCGAGCGTCGCCACGAGCTGGAACCGCGGCCAGGTGCTCGTCGCGCTCGGGAGCGCCGAGCTGCAGGGAAACCTGCCGCCGAAGATCGTCGCCGCGCGCTCGGTCGAGAAGGGCCGGCGGGTGCGGGGCAAGGTCGTGGACCGATTCTTGGACGCGGTGCTCGGTGCGCGGGTGTCGTTGCAGAAGAGCTCCGGCGGCGGCTGGACGACGGTGTCGAGCGGGAAGACGAACCAGCGCGGCTTCTATTCGCTGCGAGCGAAACGCCGTGGGTCGTATCGCGTAACCGTCCGCCTGTCCGGCTTCGCGGCAACGAGTCGCACACTTCGCGCCGGCCGCTAGCCGGCGACGGCTTCGAGCACTCGTTCCGGGATGTCGAAGTTCGAGTAGACGGCCTGGACGTCGTCGTTCTCCTCCAGCTCGTCCATGAGGCGCACGACCTTTCGGGCCATGGCCTCGTCGTCGATCTCGACGGTCGTCTTCGGCACCATGGTCGCCTCGGCGGAGTCGATCGTGAAGCCCGCTTCCTCGAGCGCGCCGCGAATCGCGTGCAGGTTTTCGGGCGCAGTCGTGACCCGGAGTGACGACTCGTCCGTCTCGACGTCGTCGGCGCCCGCGTCGGCTGCGGTCAGCATGAGCTCGTCCTCGTCCGCGGAGCCGTCGACGAGGATCACGCCCTTCCGCTCGAAGAGCCACGCGACGGAGCCGGACTCGCCCAGGTTGCCATCGTTCTTCGTGAAGGCGGAGCGCACGTCGGCCGCGGTGCGGTTGCGGTTGTCCGTGAGGGCCTCGAGAAACAAGGCAACGCCGCCGGGGCCGTACCCCTCGTAGGTCACCGTCTCGTAGGCGGCCGCGTCGGCGCCCGTGCCCGCGCCCTTGGCGATCGCGCGATCGATGTTGTCCCGCGGCATCGACGCCTCGCGCGCCTTCTCGATCGCGTTCTGGAGCGCGAGGTTGCCGGCCGGATCCGGCCCGCCGTCGCGCGCGGCGACGATGATCGCGCGCGTCAGCTTCGAGAAGAGCTGGCCGCGCTTCGCGTCCGTTGCGCCCTTCTTCCGCTTGATCGACGCCCACTTGCTATGTCCGGACAAGACTCGCCTCTCTGACGGAATCGAGGAAGAGCTCGTGCACGCGCGTGTCCTCCGTGAGCTCGGGGTGGAAGGTAGCGACCAGGAAGCGGCCCTGCCTGAGCAGTACCGGCTCCCCGTCGAGCTCGGCGAGCACCTCGACGTCCTTTCCTGAGGACGTCACCCTGGGCGCGCGGATGAACACGCCGCGCAGAGGCTCGTCTTCATCGGCCAGGTCGAGGTCGGCCTCGAAGCTGAAGACCTGACGGCCGTACCCGTTGCGCGCAACCTCGACGTCGACGAGGCCGAGGTGGTCGCCATCGAGGACGATCAGCCCCGCGCAGGTACCGAGGATCGGCTGCTCGAAGCCCCTGATCGCCTCCTCGAGGCCGTAGAGCCGCATCAGGCGCATGAAGGTCGTCGACTCGCCGCCTGGGACGACGAGCCCGTCGAGCCCGTCGAGCTGCTCCAGCTTGCGCACCTCGACCGCCTCCGCGCCCAGCCGCCGCAGCATCGCCGCGTGCTCGCGGAAGTTCCCCTGCAGAGCGAGGACGCCGATCTTGAGGGGCATTACCAGCCTCTAGTCTCGAGCAGCTCTTCTGGCGGAATGCCCGCTGCCGCGAGGCCCGTCATCGCATCGCCGAGGCCCTGCGAGACGCGCGCGAGAACTTCGGCGTCCTGATAGTGCGTCGTCGCCTCGACGATCGCCTTCGCGCGCTCGGACGGGTTCGTCGACTTGAAGATCCCGGAGCCGACGAAGACGCCGTCCGCTCCGAGCTGCATGCACAGAGCCGCATCGGCCGGCGTCGCGATCCCGCCTGCGGTGAACGTCACGACCGGGAGCCCCCCGTTCTCGGCAACCCACTGGACGAGCTCGACCGGGGCACGCAGCTCCTTCGCTTCCGAGTAGAGCTCGTCGGAGCTCATCGCGCCGAGCTTCTTGATGGCGCCGAACACGGAGCGCATGTGGGTGACCGCGTTCACGATGTCGCCGGTGCCCGCCTCGCCCTTCGTGCGGATCATCGCGGCGCCCTCCGCGATCCGGCGCAGCGCCTCGCCGAGGTTCGTGCAGCCGCAAACGAACGGCACCGTGAACTTCCACTTGTCGATGTGGTTGGCCGTGTCCGCGGGCGTCAGTACCTCTGACTCGTCGATGTAGTCGACCTCGAGCGCTTCGAGGATCTGCGCCTCGACGAAGTGGCCGATGCGCGCCTTGGCCATGACCGGAATCGTCACGGCCTCCTGAATCTCGCGGATCTTGTCCGGATCGGCCATGCGCGCGACACCGCCCTCACGACGGATGTCGGCGGGGACGCGCTCGAGCGCCATCACGGCGCAGGCGCCCGCGTCCTCGGCGATACGGGCCTGGTCCGCGTCGGTCACGTCCATGATCACGCCGCCTTTGAGCATCTCGGCGAGCCCACTCTTCACGCGCATCGTGCCGATCTCGGCCATGTGGCGATTCTAGCTTTACGGAGCTACGGCAAAGTGATCGCGCACGCGGCCGCGGAGGTCGACCGCGAACACGTCGAGCTGCGCGTCAGTCGCAGACACGTAGAGAAAGCTGTGCTGATTGAGCGCCCTCACGCGCGGCGGATAGGAGCGCGGGCAGCCGTGCGTCCGGTAGAGCTCCGCTCCCCCGCCTCCGTCGACGACGTACGTCACGCCGTTCCACGGCGCGAACCGCTGGTAGTCGTGGTCATGCCCGGAGAGGACGAGTTGGACGCCGTAGCTCTCGAACAGCGGCACCCAGCTGCGCACGACGTCTGGGTTGCCCGCGTGGCCGCCGCAGGTGTACGGCGGATGGTGGAAGAGCGCGATCTTCCAGGACGCCGCCGACTCCGCGAGTTGCTGCTCGAGCCAGGCCGTCTCCCGCGGTGTGATCCGGTTCGAGTCGAGGAAGAACAGCTGGACGCCGTCTCCGAGACGGCGCGTGTAGTAGCGACCCGGCATCCCGAGCGTCTGCAGCTCGTACGCACCGCGACCGAGCAGATAATCGTGGTTGCCGAGCACGCCGCCGACTCGCAGGCCCGAGCGGCGGGCCCAGCCGAAGGCCTGCTGCCAGTTCGCTCGAAAGCGCGCCGGGCTCCCCAGGTAGTCGTTGTCGCCGAGCGTGACGAGCCAGTTCGCGGGGTGCCGTGCGTCGAAGCGCTTCATCGCCCTGCCGACGGCCACCTCGCGCGAGCCGCCGACGCCGTAGTCGCCAACCGCCAGGAACCCGACCTTCGTCTGCGCGGCCGACGAACCGGCCAGCACGAAGGCGAGACAGAGAAGAAGCGGGACGCGGCGCAAGGCCGAGGAGCTACTGGCTGACCGACCGCAGCACCAGCAGCGTCCGCCCGTTCGCGCCCTGCGAGAACTGCGACTGGTACGTGCTCTTCACAGTCAGACGGTCGACGGTCGCTTTCTCGACGGGGCTCAGCTGCTCGTAGCTCAGCACCTTGTGCTGCGGCAGCGTTGCGTCGAGAGGCTTCGAGAGCTCGTTCGCGAAGTTCTTCCGCCTGAGGTAGATCGCGTAGTTCGCGTTCCCGGCGGGCGGCAAAAGGCCGACGATCGACTGGACGCTCGGCGAGTACTTGAAGGTATAGAGCGCGAGCTCGAGCGTCTCACGGCGAAGGAGCGGCACCGTGTCTTCCGCGCCGATGCTCGGCAGCCCGCACTTCGGCGCGGTTCCGCAGAAGACGTACGCGACCGTCGAGCCGGAGGGCTCGAACTGCTTGAACGGGCTCCCGATCTTGCGGAACGGCGTCCTCGTGAACGCAATGCCGTCAACGACTGCATCCTGGTAGAGGAGCGGTTGCGCCTGGACGACCGCGATCGGCTGCCCGTTGTACTTGTAAGCGGGGGCCACGTGGTCGGCCATGTTCTGGGCCTTCGTGAAGACGTCGCCGCCCCTCGGCTTGTAGGACGACCAGCTGTTCGAGGTGCCGTGCGAGACGAGCATTCCGAAGAGGATGAGCACGGCGAAGAACCCGCATACCACGACGAGGTTCGCCGCAAGGAAGCCCTTGCTGTGCGCCCTGCGGCTCGGCTTCTCTACAGCATCGGCCACGTCTTCTCCTCCAGGACATCGATTTTCGCAGGCTTGAGCTTCGCGCTGTCGAGGAGCTCGACGAGATCGTCACCGTAGATCTCGCGCCGGGCCACGACCTCGTCGGCGATCTTCTCGATTCCTTTGCGGTTCTGATGGACGAAGTTGTGAGCGGTCACGTATGCCTGGCCGACGAGTTGCGCGGCCATGGCCCTCTTTTCCCGATCCATGAGCACGCTCGCGACGACGTCGTGATCCTGGACGCTGCCCGTTCGGTTCATCAGCTTGAGGCCGATCTCCTCGAACCGTTTCAGGACGCGAGCCTCTTCCTTGACGTCGACCACGTTCCCGAGATCGATCCGCTCGGGCCCCATTCCGGCCGCGCCGACCATGAGCGCGGCCAGGCGCGTGACCGTCTGGATGTCACCGCCCACCCCGCTTGTCGTCTGCCCGTAGAAGACCCGCTCGGCGGCCATCGCGCCGAGCCCCCAGATCAGCGTGGCGATCTGGTCCGAGCGCCACTGGCTGAAGTGCTCGACCTGCTCGGCGGCCTGGTGGTGGCCGAGCGACTCGCCGCGCATGCGGATCGAGATCCGTGTCGACTCCGAGCCCTTCATGTACACGTGGCTCGCCGCGGCGTGGCCGGACTCGTGAACGGCGACGGCCCTCGTGTCCTCCTCCGGGTACTCGATGTTGACCGCGGTCCCGGACTCGACGGTCGTCATCGCCTCGAGGATGTCCTCGTATTCGAAGCGCTCACGCCCGTCGGCGTGGGCATAGGTCAGCGCCATCGAGCAGACTTGCTCGAGCATCGCCGGGCTGTAGCCGCCCGTGATGCGGGCCAGCTCGTCGCGCTTCTGCTCCGTGTCGAGCTCCGGCTCGTGCGCCACCTTCCCGATGTACAGGTCGAGGATGTCCTTGCGGTCGACCTTCGTCGGCGTGCGCAGCCAGACGTGGCGGCCCATGCGCCCCGGCCGCGTGAGGGCCGGGTCGAGCTGGCTGATCGGCACGTTCGTGGCCCCGATGAAGTAGATCTGGTCCTTCCGCGGCTTCGGCCGCGGGACGCGAAGCGAGAACTTGCCGACGCGCGGCGGGATGATGTAGCTCGCGTCGAGCAGTGTGTTCGTCCAGTTCGTGAACAGTCGCCGGAAGAACGGCGGGTTGTCGATCCCGTCCATCACGACGAGCAGCTGGTTCAGCGCGAGCTGGCCGCCGCCCATCATGCCTCCGGGGAACGCACCCTGGTTGAAGATCCGAGCCAGCCCCGTCGGAGGCGGGCTCTGGTCGCGCTCGGCGAAGAGGCGGTCCCGCCACGCGCGCGTCTCGAGGATCATGTCGCCGGTCGGGTTGAGCGCGCCCCACGGGCCGTAGAAGAGCGACTCCTCGATCCGAGCGCCGGTGTAGCTCTGAGCACCGCCAAGAGCCGCGCGCCGCATGCCGACCGCGTCGATCTCGTCGATGAAGACGATGCACTGGCCGCCCCACTTGCGCGCCAGCTTCTTCGCCTTGTGCGCGAGCCAGCGGACGATGACGGCGTCCATGCCGATGAAGGTCTGCTGGAACCCTGAGCCCGGCATCAACACGAATGGGCAGTTGAAGCCCGTCGCAATCGCTTTGGCCAGCATCGTCTTACCCGTGCCGGGCTGACCGAGGAAGAGCAGGCCGCGCTCGCGTTTTCCGCCGGCCTCTTCGAACGCCTCACCCGACTGCCACAGGGTCACGACGCGGCTGACCTCCTGCTTCGCCTCCTCTTGGCCGCGGACGTCCCCGAGCCGCACGCCCCAGTCGGCGTCGCCCGGTTCGAAGCCGCGCATCTGCGTGATCCCGATCATCATCAACGGGCCGATCAGGATCAGGACGTTGAACAGGAGGAAGAGCGGAAGGGTGAACAGGAGCCCGATCAGCTGCTGGCCCGTGACCCAGTCCTTGAACGAGGTCCAGGTCTCGGTCGTGCTGTCGAGCCAACTCGTCGACCCCCCGGGCACCAACAGGCGGCAGACCCAGATGATCGTCAACACCGCGAGGAAGAACACGACCAGCTTGAACACCGATCTCCAGAACGAAACACGGCGGCGCGCGATGACGTCCTCTTCCTTGAGCGCGTCGTCGTCGGTGCCGTACAGGCTC
>JBKPQP010000113.1:0-4991 GCA_046734155.1 Actinomycetota bacterium
CTCGGCTGGATCGACGGCGTCCCGCCTGCGACCGACACGTAGAGCAGGAAGATCGCGAGCGCAGCGGCGACCGACAGCGCCACGACGAGCCGAACCGGGCTTGGACGAGCCACGGCAAAGAGTCTAGCCCCGAGCCGTTCCGTTTCCGACCGGGTAGAGTTCGGATAGAACGGCGGCTAGCGACGGATTCGACGCGGCCGAGTCGAGCAGACAGCCGACGACCGCCTGGCCAACCGAATCGGCCGTGTCCTCGACCGTCTTCAGCTCTCCTCTCGACAAGGCCCGAAGCCGGCCGCGAGTCCGCATGAGGCGTTCGTGACTGATCTCGGCCGCATGGGTCCGGAGAGCTTCGGCGTCGATCATCATCGCGCCAGAGCCGGCCTTGCCGGGGGACGTTCGGGCTTCGGAACCTGCTTGGTCTCGATCTTGCGTCCGGCAAATGTGAAGCCGCAGAACATGAGAGCGATCCCAACGACCTGACCGAGGTACACGAGCGAGTAGTCGCCCGTGCGCGAGAGCCCCGTCGCGAGGGCGACGACCAGTGCGCCAGAAGCGATCCAGACGTTCGCACTGACGCGACGGCGCCGCGCGATCGAGTACAGAGATCCGCCGATCAGCACCGCCGTCCCCGCCGAGTTGAGGACGACTGCCCACAGAAAGGCGTGGCCCATGAGCGCGCTGTTGTCGGGCGGCCTTCCGCTCGCTGTCGCCGCGAGCACGTTCTCGTCGACTTGAGCCAGCCAGACGGATGCGGCTGCCGCGATGCTGCCCACGGCGAGGGCGCCCAACAGGACGTCTCTCGCTCGCGGCCGTAGCAATAGCCACGCGGAGCCAGCCCCGAGGTAGGCGACGGTGAGGACCCCGCCGGCGAGGTAGTACGACCGGAAGAGAGTGGGGGTCCACCCCGTCCGCTGGCCGACGGCCTCGCAGACGGTCGCCACAGCGAAAAAAGCAAAGCCCGCCGCCCAGAGCGCCTTCTGTCCCGCCGGCCGTTGCCGGTACGACCGCCCCAGGAGGAAGACGAACAGCAAGGCGACGAGAGCCGCTGCCACCGGCAAGAGCGAGTCCGCGATTTGAGGCACCGCACGTTTGTCGGAGGAACCGATCGGCGTCACCGGCTCGCCAGGCCGAACGACAGTGACGTAGGCAAAGTCGCGGCCGCCGAACATCCCCTGATGAGTGGCAACGAACATGTAGCGCCCGGGCAGAAGTCGGCGTCGTGGTACGAGCACGAGCTGCCTCCCCGTCCCCGAGCTCACACGCAGCGAGATCGAAGAGCCGTGCTCGAGGTCGTACAGCCTGTATGCAGAGGGGTCGTCAACCGCGGCGGCGCGCGCGACGAGCTCCCGAACGTCGGCGGCGCGGACGCGCAGCGCATCGCCCGGGTACGGGCTCTGCGGCTCCTGCCAGGTGAAGAGCTTCACGGGGCCCCGCCTCGTGGTCAGGAACTGGCCGACGATGTCCGGCGTGAGCCTCGTCTGATAGGCGTAGCGGATCGAGCTGCCGCCGACACCGGCCACGGCGGGAACGAACGGGAGCGAGACGAGTAGCAGCGCGATCGTGCCGGCGGCGACGCTCACCCGTGTCCGGTACCCGCGCCTCCGACTACGGCGGCGCGGCTGGGGTGGCCCGGGGCCGTCGAGCAGGGTTCGGCGTCGACGCTGAGCCCGGTAGAGCAGGAGCGTCGAGGCGAGAGCCGTCGCGGGGATCCAGACGAGCTCGAACTTCCAGCCGATGGTGCTTAGTGGGCCTTGCCCGTACGGGGAGAAGGCGAGCGGGATGACCGCCCAGGTGAGCGCGGGACCGGCGAGCAGCAACACGGATGCGGTGAACGAGAAGCCGGCGAAGAGCCAGCCGACACCGGGGAATCCGAGCAGCGCCATCGGCAGCTCGTAACCGGCGAGCGCGGCGGGGCTCCGCCGCCGTACCCGACGCGGGATCCGGCCCGTGAACACTTCCGGCGCCGAGACGATCGCCTCGGCGCCGGCGCGGCGCTGTCGGGCGGTCATCCGCCACGCGCTCACCGCGAACGACGAGAAGCCCACGAGTACTGCGAGTGCCGCTGGAACGAGGAGGAGGGCCGCCCATGGCTCCAGCCGCGCGACGGCATCGTGGAAGGTCGCACCGCGGGCCACGTCATGAGCCTCGACGATCGAGGTCTCGATGCCGACGCCGTAGTAGGTCCCCACGCCGAGGCCGATGCCGAGAAGGGCCGCGCGTTCGGCCCGGACGGCCGGCGAGCCGCCGAGCTGTGCCAGCAGTGCAAGCGTGAGCCCGATCAGCATCGCGAGCAAGCCGCCGAGCATGTTCAGCTGGGCGTGGAGGTTCACGATCACCGCACCTGCGTCTCCACCCCGGTCGAGCAGGTCGTGCACGGCTGGGAAGGCCTGGATCGGCCCCTGGAGCGTCCCCACGGCAAGTGCCGCGCAGCCCGCGAGCACGAAGCCCCGCGCGGGGGCTCGCGCGCTCCGGTAGGCGCGGGCGACGAGCCCGAGCAGCAGCCAGAAGCCTGCGAGCATGACGATCCCCGCCGCCATGAGCAGGAACGGATGAATCGCCGTCGCCTCCTCCGCCTGCTCGGGGGAGAGGCCGCGGTGGACGACGAGGGCTCCCTCGTGGAAACCCAGGTACATCGCCGATCCGTAGAAGGCGAGCGAGCCTGCGAGGAGGGCGTAGAAGCAGGCGTCGGCCGCGCGTCGCGACGGCGCTCTCCCGCCGAGCAGCGGTGCGAAATAGAAGAGGGCGCCGGCAACGAGCATCGTCAGCCCGGTGACGAGGTTCACGTGCGCGTGCGCGATCGGATCGATCCACTCGCCCGCGTGGCCGGCCCGGTACAACCAGTTCGCGTTCGCCGGCTGAACCTGGATCACGCCTTGCACGGTCCCCA
Source organism: Actinomycetota bacterium (assembly GCA_046734155.1). Taxonomy (GTDB): domain Bacteria; phylum Actinomycetota; class Thermoleophilia; order Gaiellales; family Gaiellaceae; genus VAXT01. The sequence goes on from JBKPQP010000113.1 coordinate 2,888, forward strand.
CGGTCAGCCCGGCAGCTCCCGTGGCAAAAAACTTCCACAGGTGCCCACTGGGCTTCGGCACTTGGACGAGCCGACCCTGGAAGACTGTCAGGAAGACGGTTGCCGCGAAGCACCAGTAGCCGATCCCCATCACGCCCGCGCCCATTCCGACCGGAGCGCGGTACCAGTTGCCCATGCTCGTCTTGGCCGACTCGTAGTCCCAACCGTCCGTGACCCGCAAGCCGATTGCGATCCCGTTGGCGACGAAAGCGACGTAGAAGACGGTGAGCCCGCCCGCGGTGAACCAGAACGCCCCCTGCGCGAGCCCTTCACTGGCGAGCGGCCGCCCGACTATTCGCGGCAGGACGTACCAGCAGAGCCCGGTCGCGATCAGCGTCCCGCCTCCGACGATCATCAGATGCGTGTTCGAGAGGTCGCGCACGAGGTGACCCGCGTAGCCGGCGCCGGCGAGCCACTCGGCCGCCCACGGCAGGTTCTTGGCGACCATGTGCAGGCTGCCGAGCACGAGGAAGGCGCCGCCCGCGACGAAGTACTTCGCGAGCTTCCGGTCGTGTCGGCCCAGCTCCTCGGGGCCGTACGGCTCGGTCCGGATCGGTGGCGCCCGCCCGGGGAGGATCATGCAGACGGCGGCCACGACGACGGCGAGGAAGGCCGCATAGCTGACGAACTGGAGCGATGAGAGGTGCTTGAGGTACACCTGGCAGCGGGCCTAGCGCAGGCCGGGCTCGACGAAGAACACAAGCAGCGTCCAGACGAGGTAGAGCGCGACCAGAATCGCGAGGATGACCCAGGACCGCTTGACGGCTGCCCGCGAGTGGCGCACGTCCTCGCCGACGTCGCGGTATCCGACGAGAGGTCGTGCAGGTCGCCCCTGACGCTCCATCAGAACACCTTCTCCATCACGAGGCTCCGGTCGGCGGACAGCCCGCCGAAGTCGGCGAGCAGGCGCTCGAGCGTGTAGCCGCGCTCGAGGAACGCCTCTAGCTGCGTCGGGGTGTCCCAGGTCGTGTAGCAGTGGAGGAAGATGTCCCCGTTGTCCTGAGCGCGGACGAAGACGTCGAAGCGCTGGCAGCCCGGGTACTCCTGGACGTGAGCCTTCAGGGACTGCATCGACGCGTAAAGATCCTCCCACCGGTCGGCGGGGACGAGCACCTCCGTGGCGGAGGAGTACGAGACAAACGGGAGGACCGCGGACATCAGAACTTCTGTCCCCAGATCAGGTGGCCGAAGATGATTGCAACCGCGAAGCCCGTGAGGACCGTCGCCAGGAGGAAGAAGAAGCGCGTCGCCGGGCGCCCGATCTCCGTCGTGTACACGCCGAACCGGTCGACCGGATGGATGCGCTGGCGCGTGGTCCGGTATTGCCCGACCCACCAGAACACGACGATCGTCAGGATGATCAGGAAACCCCACAGCCAGGCGAGCGCGAACCAGTCGATGGTCCACGTGACCACGCGGCCGTCCGTCTCGTGATGCCCCTGGAGATAGTCGTAGTACTGCTGCGCTTTCACGGGCGTGTCCCCGCTCGGCATCGCCATCAGTCCCACTCCTCCTCGTCGAGCGCCCAGTCCGGTGTGTAGTAGTCCTCCTCCTCGACCAGGAGGGGAATCGCCGCGTGGCTGTCGAGGTCGTGGAAGGCGCCCGTCTTCCATGCGGCGATGAACGCGACGAGCGCGAGCCCGGAGAAGATGAAGAACGTGTCCATCATCCAGTCGGCCATCACCCAGCGCGACTGGTTCGTCTCCGGCTGGTCGTGCGCGAAGGCCGTGCCAGGCACCGCGAGCCCGACCACGATCAGCACGACGAGGATTCCGAGGCGCCTGCTCATTGCTGTCCCGGGACGGTCGGTGGGATTGCCTTCTGCGCCACGGACGGGACCTTGTCGTCCCGCTCGCGTGCATCGGCCCAGGCTCGGTTCAGCAGGTCGTCGTAGATCGTCTTGATCCCGGCCGCAGCATCACGCAGCGAGAGGCGCGTCGTGCCGTCGTTGACGAGGAAGCTGTCGCCCGGCGCGAGGCCCGGGAAGACTCGCATCGCCTCCTGGATGTACGGGTCGGCGAACTCGGCCTTCGAGAAAGACACGTTGTTCTCGAGCTTCTGCGTG
>JBKPQP010000114.1:0-9712 GCA_046734155.1 Actinomycetota bacterium
TACGCGCGCAATCGGGTCGTCGGAGCCGAGCGCGTCGCCGAAGCGTGCGATCTCGGCGGCTGCGACCGGCTCGTTGAAGCGGAGCGCGGGCGGAAGCGTGATCGCGTTCATCGCGCCGTGGGGGAGGCCGAAGCGACCGCCTAGTGCCTGCGCCATCGCATGGGCGAGGCCAAGCCCCGCCGCGGCGAGCGCGGCACCCCCGTGCATCGCCCCTTCGAGCAGCCCGCGGCGCGCCTCGAGGTCGTCCGGCGCCTCGACGACGCGCGGAAGCCACTCGCTGATGAGGGCGGCGCCGGCAAGCGCTTCGCGATCTCCTTCCTCATTACGGCCCTTGACGTAGAGCGCCTCGGCCGCGTGGTCGAGCGCGTTCATGGCAGTGCCCACAGTCTCCGCGCGCGGGAGGCCCAGGGTGAGCTCGGGCTCGTAGACGATCCCGGCGAGGCTCGCGCCCGAGCCGCCGCCTCGCATGCGCCGGCCGGGATCGCGGATCCCGAAGCTCGGCGTCCACTCGGCGCCCGAATACGTCGTCGGCACCGAGACGAGCGGGAGGCCGGTCTCGGCCGAGATCGCCTTTGCGAGGTCGATCGCACTGCCCCCGCCGACGGCGAGGACGCTGTCGGCGCTGTCTGCCGAGGCGACGGCGTCCACGATCCGATCGGACGGCACCTCCCGCCACTCACCGACGACGTCGACGGGAGCGCTCCAGCGCGGGCTCGCGACCAGGAAGGGGCGGCCGGCGCCGACCTCCGCGAGCACGCTCTCGAGCTCGCTCAGCCCCCAGCGGACGATCACAGCTGGGCCCGCGCGAACTCGACGAAGGCGTCCGCGACCCGCGTCGACACGCGGCCGGCGGCGCGCACGAGCGAGATCTCGCGAGACGGCTCCAGGCCGCGCACCCGCGCTTCTGCGAGCGTGCCCGTCTCGAGCTCGCGCTCCACAGCCGTCCGCGAGATGAACGTCACGCCGTGGCCCGCCTCGACGGCGCTCTTCACCGACTCCTGAAGACCGAGCTCGAGCCGCACGCCGAGTTCCGCGAGCCGCGTTCCGGCGTCGCGCAGCTCGTCGTCGATCACCTGGCGAACGCCCGCGCCCTCTTGCATCGCGATCAGGCCCTCGTCGCGCAGCTCGTCGAGCGCGATCGTCTTGCCCGCGAATCGGTGGTCGGGCGGGCACACGAGGATCACTTCGTCACGGAAGAACGGCTCGTATGCCACGGCGCGGTTCCGGGGCGTCGCGCCGACGACGCCGAGCTCGAGCTCCCGCCGCGCGACCTGCTCGACGATTGTCTGCGTGTCCGAGATCGTCAGGTCGATCGCGACCGCGGGGTTCGCGTCGGCGAACTCACAGAGGAGGACCGGGACGACCGTGCCTCCCGGGCCCGTCGAGGCGCCCAACGCGAGCTGCCCCCGGAGCGGCCCCTCCGCGCCGCCGGCGACCTCGTCGACCAGCTGCCGCTCGAGCGCGAGCATGCGCTGAGCGCTCCGGTAGAGCCGGTTTCCCGCCTCTGTCGGCTCCACGCGTCGGCCGGAGCGGTCGAGCAGTTGCTGCCCGAGTCGATCCTCGAGAGAGCGGATCTGCTGGCTCACGGCAGGCTGCGTGACACCGAGCCGTTCGGCCGCCTCGGAGAAGCTCTTGCGCTCGACGACGGCGCAGAACGCCGCCAGCTGGCGCGTGTCCATAAGTGCTGCTTATACCAAACCGGCGCCGGCAACGAACAGGACCAGCAGCCCCATCGGCAACAATGACGACCCTGTGACCTTGATCATGCAAGGCGGCGGGAACAGCCTTGCCGAGCGCTTTTCGCGTCTCGCGCAGGAGACACCGGACCGGCGGCGTGTCGATCTCGAGCTGCGGCTGCTCGATGTGACCCTGTCCGCCTTGTTCCTGATCGTCTCGCTGCCGCTCACGGTTCCGATCGGAGTCGCGAACCTGCTCAGCTCAGGGCGGCCGGTCTTCTACCGCGGCGATCGTGTCGGACGGGGCGGGCGCGTGTTCACGATGACGAAGTTCCGCACGCTGCGGCCGGGCGCGGAGGCGCGGCTCGGGCATTACCTCGGGACCGAGCTCGTGGACAAGACCGGATCCGAGGTGACGAAGCTCGGCCGCTGGCTGCGCGCCACGCAGCTCGACGAGATCCCGCAGTTCTGGAACGTGCTCCGCGGCGACATGAGCCTTGTCGGGCCGCGTCCGATCAGGCCACGGTTCTTCGAGGAGCTGGCCGAGGAGCTGCCCGCGTATTGGCAGCGGCTCGTCGTCCGGCCCGGACTGACCGGCTTCGCCCAGGTGCGGCGCGGCTACGAGACGTCGATGGCCGAGAAGCTCGCGCACGACCTCGAGTGGATCGCGGACCGCTCGGTCCGGCTCTACCTGCGCACACTCGGCGCTACGGCCTGGCGTGTGCTCAGGCAGCTCCTACACGTCTAGCCGAGACTCCTCGAGGTCGAGATCGCGGGTCACACGCTGCATGACGTCCTCGCTGATCCTGCCCTCGTTCCGAAGCGCGACTACCGCCATGCGTTCCGCCTCGAGCAGCTCGTGGCGCAGTCGCTGGTAGTCCTGCGAGCGCGCCTCGACTCCGCGGTCGTCGGAACCGTCGAGTCGCGCGCCGAAGCGAGTGCGTCGAAAGTCGTAGAGGCCACGCATTCGCTCGGCCGTGTCTTCTCGCACCCAGTCCTCGTCCACGAGCTCCTCGAGCCGGGCAAGCCCCGCATCGACGGCATGGATTCTGGCCTTCGCATCCTCTCGCTCGTCGGCGTCGTCGTCCCGTTCGAGCTTCAGCAGGCGCACGACTCCGGGCAGTGAGAGCCCCTGGATGACAAGCGTCGAGAGCACGATCGAGAAGGCGAGGAAGATGATCAGCGCGCGATCCGGAAACGGAACTCCGGCATCGGTCTCGAGGGGGATCGCAAGCGCTGCGGCCAGCGTCACGCCTCCGCGCATCCCGGCCCAGCCGATGAACGCGATGAATTGCCACGGCGGCGTCGGATCCCGTTCGCGAAGGCTCGCCGACAACCAGCGTGGGACATACGCGATCGGGAACCCGCACGCGTACCTGACGACGACGACGACGACCCAGAGTAGCGCGGCGTAGCCGAGGAGTTGCTCCCACGAGAGTCCGTGCAGCTGGTCGAGGATCGGCTGGAGCTGAAGGCCGACGAGCCCGAAGAGGAGCGCGTTCAGCACGAAGCTGAAGATCGCCCAGAAGCCTTCGCCTTGGAGACGCGTGTCGACTGTCGTCAACTCGGGCGTGTGCCACCCCATGTAGACGCCCGCCGTGACGACCGAGAGCACGCCGGAGACCCCGATCGCCGCAGCGGGCAGGAAGGCGATATAGCCGGTCATGAACGCGATCGTGACCTCGAGCGGTGGGTTGTCGACGCGGAAGCGGATGAAGCGGATCACGCGTCCGATCACGAGCCCGACCGCGATCCCACCCAGCACGGTCCAAACGAAGTCGCCGGCGGCGTGGACGAGCGAGAACGAGCCGGCGACGACCGCCGCAGCCGCGAACTTGAAGAGGACGAGCGCGGTGCCGTCGTTGACGAGGCTCTCGCCCTCGACGATCGCGATCGCACGGCGCGGGACTCCGAGCCGGTGCGCGATCGAGGTCGCGGCGATCGGGTCGGTCGGCGAGACGACCGCGCCGAGCACGAAGCCTCCCGCCCACGAGAGGCCGATCACGTAATGGGAGGCGACGGCGACGGCGACCATCGTCAGGGTCACGAGCCCGATCGCGAGCAGGGAGATCGCCCGGATGTTCCGCTTCAGGTCGCGCAGGCCGGTGTTGAAGGCCGCCGAGTAGAGGAGCGGCGGCAGGATCCCGATGATGACCGCGTCTGGCGGGAGGGTCACGGTCGGCACGCCGGGCGCAAAGCCGAGCGCGAGGCCGCCGACGACCAGCAAGATCGGATACGGGATGTGCAGCGGGTCGGCGAGCAAAAGCAGCCCAAGAGCCGTGATCAGGAGCAGGAGGAGCTGAAGCTCTTCTTGTGCGCCGAACGTGGCCACCGCTGGATCTAGAGTAGTGCTGCATGTGCGGGATCTGCGGAATCGCGACCGCCCGCGGCACCGTCGACCCCGGCAGGCTCGCGGCGATGAGCGCAACCCTCGTCCAGCGCGGGCCGGACTCGGACGGCGCATACGTCGACGGGGCGGTCGGCCTCGCCGCCAGACGACTCGCGATCATCGACCTCGCGACGGGGGACCAGCCGATCTCGAACGAGGACGGACGGATCACGGTCGTCCAGAACGGCGAGCTCTACAACTACCGGGAGCTTCGCGGCGAGCTCGAGCGGACAGGGCACCGGTTCTCGACGAGCGGCGACACCGAGGTGCTCGTCCACCTGTACGAGGAGCACGGCAAGCGGTTCGCGGAACGGCTGCGCGGGATGTTCGCGGTCGCGCTCTGGGATTCCACGCGTGGGCGGCTCGTGCTCGCGCGCGACCCGTACGGGATCAAGCCGGTCTACTACCGGGACTCAGGCGGCGAAATCGAGTTCGCCTCGGAGCTGCGGGCGCTGCCGCGGGGCGAGATCGACCTCGACGCGCTCGACGCCTTCCTCGCGTTCAACTCGGTTCCCGGGCCGCTGACGATCTTCCGCGACGTGCGGAAGCTCCAGGCGGGGCACGTGCTGACCTGGGAGAAGGGGCGCAGCGAGATCACGCGTTATGCCCGTCCGGCTCCGGTGCCCGCAGACGAGGTTCGCGAGGGTGACGAGGCCGAGCTCGTCGAGGAGCTGCGCGCGCGGCTCCGCGACTCCGTGCGGGCGCACCTCGTGTCGGACGTGCCGGTCGGAGTGCTCCTCTCGGGCGGCATCGACTCGTCCCTGCTCGCCGCGCTCGCCGCCGAGGAGACTTCCGAGCCGCTGCGCACGTTCTCGATCGGCTTCGAGGAGCGGAGCTTCGACGAGCTGGCCGATGCGCGGCTCGTCGCCGAGCGCTACCGCACGCAGCACCGCGAGCTCGTGCTGCGACCGGACGCGGCACTGCTCCTGCCGGCTCTGGCGGACGCGTTCGACGAGCCGTTCGCCGACTCCTCGGCGCTGCCGACGTACCTCGTCGCGCAGCTCGCCGCCGAAGACGTGAAGGTCGCGCTCTCCGGCGAGGGCGGCGACGAGCTGTTCGGCGGCTACTACACGTACGCGGCCGACCTGCTCGCCGAGCGGGCGGGCTGGACCGCTCCGCTGCTCAGGCCCATCGTGGAGCGGCTGCCCTCCTCGAGCGCGAGGGCGAGCTTCGACTACAAGGCGAAGCGGTTCGTCCGCGCCGCGCACCTGCCTCCGCTCGAGCGGCACCACGGCTGGAAGGAGATCTTCTCGCCCGACGCGCGGGCCGAGCTCACCGGCCGCCGCAACGGCTCCGACCCCGTCGAACTCCTGCGCGCGCGCTTTGCCGAAACCGAGGGCGCGGAGCTCCTGGCGCGACTCCAGGACGTCGATCTCGGTACGTACCTCGTCGACGACCTGCTCGTGAAGACCGACCGCGCGTCGATGGCGCACTCGCTCGAGGCTCGCGTCCCGTTCCTCGACCCGGTCGTGACGAACTTCTCGTTCGCCCTCGCCGGGCGGCACAAGGTGCGCGGGCTGCGCAAGAAGATCCTTCTGCGCAGGGCCGCAGCGCCGGTGATTCCGTCTGAGCTCCTGCGCCGCCGCAAGCGCGGCTTCTCGATTCCGGCCGCGGCGTGGCTACGCGGCGACCTCGAGCCGTTCGCCCGCGAGACGCTCTCGGCGGGGACGCTGCGGCGCCAGGGCTTCTTCCGGCCCGAGGCCGTAACGCGGCTGATCGACGACCACGTCGCGGGCCGCGAGGACCTCAGCCGCCAGCTCTGGGGCCTACTCGCGTTCACGCTGTGGCACGAGCGCCACGTCGAGCGTCCGCCCGGTCCGCTGAGAGAGCCGCGCCTCGAAGCCCTCGCCAGGTGAAAGTCTGGGTCGACATCTCCGCGCCGGCGCACGTGCTGGTGTTCCGCCCGCTGATCGCGATCCTGCGCGAGCGCGGCGACGTGGTCGAGGTCACGACCCGCGACTACGCGCAAACGCTCGAGCTCCTGGATCGGCACCACATCGAGGCCGAGGTGGTCGGCGCGCACGGCGGCCGCTCGCGAGTCGCGAAGGCGTTCGCAATGACATCGAGGCTCGGAGCGCTCAGGAAGTACGCGAAGGGCCGCGGCTACGACATCGCGCTCGCTCACGGCTCACATGAGCTGACGATCACGGCGCGGCGCCTCGGCATGCCGAGCGCGACGACGCACGACTACGAGTACGCAACGCTCCAGCACCACCTCGGCGACCGCGCCGCGACGAGGGTCGTCGTCCCGGACGCGATCCCGGAGGAGCGCATGGCCCGGTTCGGCGTCCGCCCGCCGAAGCTCCTCCAGTACCCCGGGCTCAAGGAGGAGTACTACCTCCACGACTTCGAGCCAGACAGAGGCGTCCTCGACGAGCTGCTCGTGAGCCGTGACCGGGTCCTCGTCGTCGTGCGCACTCCGCCGGACGTTTCGCTCTACCACCGCCGGTCGAACCCGTTCTTCCCGCGGCTGCTGGCCTATCTGGGAAGCGAAAGCGGTGTTCACGCCGTCGTGCTTCCGCGCAGCCCGGAGCAGCGCGACTATGTGCGCGAGCTTGCCCTGCCGTCGCTGATCGTCCCCGACCGCGCCGTGGACGCACAGAGCCTGATCGCGCTCGCCGACCTCGTCGTCTCGGCCGGCGGGACGATGAATCGCGAGGCGGCTGCGCTCGGAGTGCCGGTCTACACGACGTACGGCGGGCGGATCGGCGGCGTGGACGAGATGCTGATCCGGGACGGCCGGCTGCGGCCGCTGACTGATCCGCGTGCGCTCGAGCTCGAGAAGCGGGTTCCCGGCGAGGTGGAGCGGGTCCGGCGTGACCCGCAGATCCTCCTGGATCTCCTACTCTCAGCTCGCTAGAGCCGCGAGCACCGCGTCGCCGTAGCGCTCGAGCTTCGCGGGGCCGACACCCGGAACCGCAGCCAGCTCCTCGCGCGTGCGCGGCGACCTGCGGACGATCTCGGCGAGCGTCGCATTGTGGAAGATGACGTACGCGGGCTTCGCCTCGGCCTTCGCCGTCTCGAGCCGCCAGCGCTTGAGCGACTCGTAGAGCGGATCGTCCGGCTCGACCGGCGTCGGCGCCGGGGCGCGGAGGTCGAGCTCGGCGAGGAAGCGGCTCGGCTTCCCCGACCACGTGACGGTCAGGTGGCGCTTGGCGCGCGTGAGACCAACGTAGAGCAGGCGCCGCTCCTCGGCGAGCGCCGCTTGCGTCTTCGAGAGCTTCGAGGGCAGCTCGCGCTCCTCGAGGCGCGGGAGGAAGACCGCTTCGAACTCGAGGCCCTTCGCGCGGTGGTACGTCAGCAGGTGGACGCCGCGCCCCGCCCGGCTGCCGAAGCGCACCTCGAGGTCCGCGACGAACTGCTCGGCGGTGCCCTCGAAGGCGTCGGCGAGCTTGACGAGGCGTGCGAGGTCGTTCTGGCGCGTCACCTCGCGCTCGCCGAGCCGATCCGGGATCCGGTCGAGCATGCCCTGGTCGCGCGCGATGCGGCGCACGTCCGACAGCGGCCGCCCGCGAAGCGCCTTCAGCAGCTGCTTCGCCGCGTCGCGGCTGAGAAGCGCCGCCCCCTGCGACGGGATCTCCCCGTCGTGTAGCGCCTCCTCGTAGTCGGCCGAGCGGGCGTTGGTCCGGAACAGGATCGCCATCTCCTCGTACGGCATCCCAGCCGCGTGGAGCTCGCGGACGCGCTCGACGAGGAACGCGGCCTCGAACACGGGCTCTGCGAAGGAGCGCGCGAGGGGCTCCGGCCCGGCGGGGCGGGTCGCGCGCAGCACCTTCTCGGCACCGCCGAGCTTCGGGACGAGGCGGTTCGCGAACCCGAGCACCTCCGGGGTCGAGCGGTAGTTCTCCTCGAGGCGGACGACCGCCGCGTGCGGGAATCGCCGCGGCATCGCGAGCAGGTACTCGGGGGTCGCGCCCGTGAACGCATAGATCGACTGGTAGTCGTCGCCGACGGCGCACAGCTCGTCGCGGTCGCCGAGCCAGCGGTCGAGGAGCGTCTGCTGGAGCAGGTTCACGTCCTGGTATTCGTCGACCGTGAACGCTCGATAGCGGCCGCGCACCTGCTCGAGGGCGCCGGCATCAGCGTCGAAGAGCCGGATCGTGAGCTCGATCAGGTCCTCGAAGTCGACCCAGCCCTGGTCGGCCTTGCGCCGCTCGTACTCGCGGTAGACGCGGAACATCAGGTCCGGCGGGATGGGCGGCTCGTGGTCGCCGAGGGAGCGCTGGTAGTCGTCGGGGGCGATGCGGCGGTTCTTGGCCCACTCGATCTCGGTCGCCAGGTCGGCCGCGGGGCGGAAGCGATACGGGCGAGGCAGGGAGTTGCCGATGTGTCGGAGCGGCAGCGCCTTCGAGGCGAGGATCCGCTTCGGCGGCTCGGCAGCGAAGAAGCGGAGCTGCCCCAGCGCAGCCGAGTGGAAGGTCGAGCAGCGAACCCCCGGAATGCCGAGCTCGTCGAGCCGCCCGCGCATCTCCCCGGCGGCCTTGTCCGTGAAGGACACGGCGAGGATCTCGTCGGCGCGAAAAGCCCTGCTCTCGACCTGGTTTGCGACGCGATGCGTGATGGTCGTCGTCTTGCCGGAGCCGGCCCCGGCGAGGATGCAAACCGGCCCGCGGACGGCGTCGACCGCGCGCTGCTGCTCGGAGTTCAGCATCGGGCCACCCTAGACCGGCGGCCGGAGGACCAAGGTGCCGCTTGCGGCGCCGCCTCAGGACGCACGGGCTCCGCGCGTGCGTCCGTCGGAAATGACCGGTCGAAACACTCGACCAATCAAACAGGCGATCTAGGAAAGAGTCTGCTCTGAAACCGTGTCTTCTTCCGCGACGGCGACGCGCTGCGGTGCGCGCACCATCGCGGACAGCCGCGCCACGACCTCGAGCGTCTCCCCCGCGTCGACCAACTGCTCGAGCGCGCCGAGCTCCTCGTCGAGCCAGACGCCGTCGACTGGTGCCCGCCGCGCGCGCTTGATCTTCGGATGCTTCGTGTCCGTGATCAGCTCGTTCTCGCCCCACAGCTCCTCGTGTAGCTTCTCGCCGGCCCGGGCGCCGATGAACTCGATCGGGATGTCGCGGTCGGGCTCCTTGCCCGAGAGCCGGATCATGTTGTGCGCGAGGTCGAGGATCTTGACCGGCTCGCCCATGTCGAGGACGAAGATCTCGCCGCGGCCCCCGATCGACCCGGCCTGGATGACGAGCGACACCGCCTCGGGGGTCGTCATGAAGTAACGCGTCATCTCGGGGTTCGTGACGGTGACCGGCCCGCCCTTCGCGATCTGGCGCTTGAAGATCCGGATCACCGAGCCGGCGGAGTCGAGCACGTTCCCGAAGCGCACCGCGACGAAGCGCGTCGACACGTCGTCCCGTGCGCCGTACGCCTCGACGATCCACTCGCACAGGGTCTTCGACTGCCCGTACACGGCCTGCGCGTTCAGCGCCTTGTCCGTAGAGACGAGCACGAAGCGGCGCGCGCCGAATTCGACCGCGACCTCCGCCACGACCTTCGTCGCGAGGACGTTGTTCCGCACCGACTCGAGCGGGTTCGCCTCCATCATCGGCACGTGCTTGTACGCGGCGGCGTGGAAGACGACCGTCGGCTTGTAGCGCTCGAAGACCTGACGCAGCCGCTCTTGGCTCCCCACGTCCGCGATCAC
>JBKPQP010000115.1:0-3472 GCA_046734155.1 Actinomycetota bacterium
ATGCCCGCGGCGACCGCTCCGACTTGCGCGAGCGCGAGGTCGAAAAGGACCCACTCGAGCCGCGTGCGCGCAAGGATCCCGAACGCATCGCCCTTCTCGACTCCGAGCGAGAGCAGGCCGTTGGCGAGCTCGTCGACCGCCTTTGCCGCCTCACCTTGGGAAACCTCACGCCACGCGCCCTTCTCCTCGACGAGATACGCGGGGTTGAGGCGCTTCGCGGAATTGGCGTCCTGCCAGAGCGACCAGATCGTGCGCACCGGGAGATTATGGGAGGAGAAAGGGGGTCCAAGTACAATTCGTTCTCTCCATGCGGACGATCTGGAACGGTTCCATCAGCTTTGGCCTGGTCAACATCCCGGTCGGGCTCGCGCTTGCGACGAAGCCCGCCGCGCGCCAGTCCGACGTCTCCTTCCGCACCCTGCACCGCGAATGCCTGACGCCGATCAAGCAGAAGCGCTGGTGCCCGACGCACGAGCGCGAGGTCGAGCGCGACGAGCTCGTCAAGGGCTGGGAGGTCTCGAAGGGCGAATTCGTGGTCGTCGAGGAAGCCGATCTCGAGGCGATCATGGAGATCGACGACTCGAAGGCGATCACGATCACGCGCTTCGTGGACGCGTCCGAGGTCGATCCCGTCTATTTCGACCGCACCTACTACCTCGCGCCTCCTCGGGAGACAGCTGCGCAGCGGCCGTACGTGCTGCTTCTGCGCGCGATGCAGGAGACCGGCAAGGCCGCGCTCGGCCGCTTCGTGCGCCAGGGCTCGGAGCACCTGTGCCTGATCCGCCCAAAGGGTGACGCGCTCGCGCTGGAGACGATGTTCCTCGCCGAGGACGTCAACTCGCAAGCCGAGATCGAGGAGGCCGTCGACGCGAGCACGGTCAAGGAGCCGGAGCTCGACCTCGCGCGGCAGGTGATCGACAGCCTCGTCGGCGAGTTCGACCCTTCGGAGCTGACGAGCGAGTACCGCCAAAACCTGCGTCAGATGCTGGAGGCCAAGCTCGACGGTCAGGAGCTCAAGAAGCCCGAGGCGGTCGAGGAGGAGACCCCGGTCGTCGACCTCATGGAGGCGCTCAAGAAGAGCGTCGAGGAAGTGCGCGAGTCGAAGCCGGCCAGCAAGACGAGAGCCGCTTCGAAGAGCGGCTCCCGTAAGCGCGTGGCAGCTCGGAAGAGCGCCTAGGCGCCCGAACTAGGAAGCGAGGGCCTGCGGCGGCGGCTGCGAGCCCAGCGCTGCGAGCTGTGCCTGGAAGAGGGTCTTGTCGATCTTGCCCTGGTAGATGGGCACACCTTCCTGCATGCAGACCCGGATCACTTCCTGGCGGTCGATCCCAATCTCCTTCGACAGCTCCTCGGGCGTCAGGTGGTTCGCCATGCGACTCCTCCTTTGAGCACTAAAAAACCCGACCGCTCCTGGGCGCGCGTCGGGCTCTGGTGTCCTCTCGGTATGTCACGCGGAGCTCAAGCACCCCGCGCGTCGGAAACAATCACGTCTCAAACTGTACTCGCGCCGCCCGACGGTCGCAATGGAGAACGAGACCGATGTGCACGTCAGACCGGGTTGGGCAGGTCGATGAACTCCCACTCGAGGTCGAACTGCTCGCCGAGGCGTTTCGCGAGCGCCTGGATCCCTATCCGCTCAGTCGCGTAGTGGCCCGCAGCGACGAAGTGAATTCCCAGCTCGCGCGCGGTGTGCAGGCTCGGCTCCGCGGGCTCACCGGTGAGGAACAGGTCGTAGCCCTCGTGGGCGGCTTCGGCGAGATAGCGGGCGGCCCCGCCCGTGATCACGGCGGCGCGCTCGATGCGCTCCGGGCCGTATGCGAAGACGACCGGGTCACTCCCGAGCCGATCGCTGACCCGCCCAGCGAACTCCTCGGCTGAGACAGGCTCCGCGAGCGGGCCGCCGAAACCGATCCCGGCGAACTGCTCCGACGGCTCGATCCCGAGCTCGCGCGCGAGCAGGGCGTTGTTGCCGACCTCGGGGTGCGCGTCCAGCGCGAGGTGGTACGCGGCCAGCGTGATCTCGGCGTCGAAGAGCGTCTTCAAACGGCGGCGCAGGGCGTCGTCGATCACGCGCGAGTCGCGATCCCAGAGCAAGCCGTGGTGGACGAGGAGCATCTGCGCGCCTGCGGATGCCGCCCCCTCGAACAGCTCGAGCGACGACGAGACCCCGCACGCGATCCGGTTGACCTCACGTGCGCCGGCCACCTGGAGTCCCATCGGCCCGTAGTCCGGGTAGGCGTCGAGGTCGAGCAGCTCGCTCGCGAAGGCGAGGATCGCATCCCGGTCGGCCAAGGGACGCCGATTCTAGGGTGCCTTTCTAGGCTGGCGTGGGTGCTTCGAACGGGATGTCCGCGGCCTCCTCCTTTCCGCGCGACGAGAGGAACTCGACCCGGTTCGCGACGACCTCGACCGCGTTCCGCTTCTTGCCGTCGGCGTCTTCCCACGAACTGCTGCGCAGGCGCCCGTCGATGCCGACCTTGCGCCCCTTCGCCAGGTACTGCGCGCAGAGCTCTGCCTGCTTGTTCCAGGTCGATATGCGCACGAAGTCCGCCTCGTCCTTGCTGGGCCGGTCGACCGCGAGCAGGAAGCTCGCGACCTGAAGGTCGTCGCCGACCTCCCGAAGCTCAACGTCGGTGGCGAGATTGCCGATCAGCGTGACGACGTTCACGCAAGCACCTCCTCTGTTGACTGAGAAGGCAACGGTATCTTGAAAAATGTGGCGGCACTGTGTCGAACGAGTGCCGCCTTTCAATCGGGGTGCCCAGATTTGAACTGGGGACCTCTCCGACCCGAACGGAGCGCGCTACCAGGCTGCGCCACACCCCGGAAGGCCACAGGTTAGCTCAGATCCCCGGGGTATCCTCACTGCCGTGGCCGACCGGATTCGAATCGCGTGCGTGCAGTTGACGAGCGGTCGCGGCAAGGGCGCGAACCTCGAGAAGACCGAGCGGCTGGTCGCGCAGGCGGCCTCGACGGGCGCCGACGTCGTGGCGCTTCCGGAGAAGTGGAACGTCATCGGCCCACCCGAGCTGCTCCACGAGACGGCAGAGACGATTGAGGACGGCGAATCGGTTGCGGCGATGCGTAACTGGGCGCGCACGCATGGCGTCACGCTGATCGGTGGCTCGATCACCGAACGGCGCGAGGGGCGCGAGAAGCTCTCGAACACCTGTCTCGTCCTTGACCCCGATGGTGAGATCGTGTCTCTCTACCGGAAGATCCACCTCTTCGACGTCGAGGTCGGCGGGCTGACGTACCGCGAGTCCGAGGCCGAGGAACACGGTGAGGAGCCGGTCGTCACCGAGATCGAGGGCTGGCCGGTCGGGCTGACGATCTGCTACGACCTTCGCTTCCCCGAGCTGTACCGGGTGCTCGCGCTAGAAGGCGCGCTCCTCGCGACCGTGCCGGCGCACTTCACGCTCTTCACGGGCAAGGACCACTGGCACATGCTCCTGCGCGCCCGGGCCGTCGAGAA
>JBKPQP010000116.1:0-3767 GCA_046734155.1 Actinomycetota bacterium
CGTCCGCGAAGGGCGCTTCGCCCAGCTGCGGCTGAAGGAGCCCGTCGTGGCAGCGCGCGGCGACCGCGTCGTCCTGCGCACCGAGACGACCGTGGGCGGCGGCGTCGTGCTCGATCCCGCACCGGCGCGCCGCTTCGATCCACAGCGGCTCGAGGTGCTCGAGACCGGCGACCCGGAGGCGATCGTCCGCGCACTCGTCCACGAGCCTGTGACCGGGGCCGCGCTGCAGGCGCGGGGGCTGCTTTCGCCGGCCGAGCTCGCGCAGGGCCTCGCGGCCGCCGAGCACTCGGGCGACTGGTTCTTTTCGCGCGAGTGGCTGGACGAGCAGCGCGCGGCCGTGCGGACGCGGCTGCAGGATCGAGCCCGGACGTCGCCGCTGGATCCCGGAGTCCCGCTCGGCGAGCTGTTGCCGCCGGAGCCGTGGGCGCCGGCCGTGCTCCAGGCGCTGCACGTCGAGCGCCGGGACGGCAAGGCGTACGCGCCCGGCGCGGCACCCGAGCTCGGCGACCGGGCGGCCGCGGCAGAGGAGTTGCAGGCGCGACTGGCGGCCGAGGACCTCGTACGCGTCGGCGACCCGCGCCTCGCCGGGTTCCTCGAGGAGCGTGGGACGCTCAGGCGCGTCGGCGACGGCTACGCGGTTTCTGCCGAGCTCTACGACCGCGGCCGCGCGATCCTGGAGACCTTGTCGCCGATCACGATCGCCGGCTTTCGCGACGCGGTCGGCATCTCACGACGGGTCGCCCAGCTCCTGCTCGAGCGCTACGACGCCGACGGGATCACCCTCCGCGTCGGAGACGAGCGGCGGCTCAGGGCGTCGCGGCCGCGCTGAAGGTCACGTCGAAGCTGCAGGCCACGTCGCCCCGGAGCATGCACTCGGGCTCGTCGAGCTCGGCGCGCTGTCCGTAGTGCCGTGCCGTCCCCTCGGTCAGCCCGCGTAGCAGCACACAGAGCCGCCGCGGCGACGAGTACTGGATCCTGACCCCGTTCTCCCCGAGCGGCGCGATCGCTAGCCTCGGCGGCCCCGCCCGCGGGATGGTGGCGCGGATCAGCTCGTGAATGTGCTCTTCGACGGTGAGCAGGAACGCCCTCGGCGTCGGCGTTTGGTCGAAGAACGCCGGGTAGAGGCGCGAGAAGGTCGTCTCGGCGGTGTAAACGCCTAGCCCGTACACGATCTCGTCGACGTCGCGCTCCGCCGCTGCGGCGGCCGCTCCGATCAGCCGGATCAGCGCCGCGTCCGGGTAGGCCTCGCTGAGCAGATACTCGGGCTCGCCCGCGAAGACGGTCTGCACGACGTCCCGTCCATGCTCGGCGACGAGGTAGTCGCGAAAGCTCTGGAAGATGACGCCGTGCACGCCGGCGAGTCTAAGCAGCGCTAAATTCGCGGGCGGAGCGGCATGGGCCCGGTGGCCCAGCTGCATGAGCGCGGGGGAACCCATGGTTCCCCCGCGAGCCCCCTCCTTAGAGACCCCCGAGTCCTGCGCGCTACATTCGCAGGCGGAGCGGCATGGGCCCGGTGGCCCAGCTGGTCTTCAAAACCAGTGCGGTCGTGCAGCCCACGGCTCGGTCGGTTCGACTCCGGCGCCGCTCCGTTGAGCCGAAACCCGCTCGCCAGGCGGGTTTTGGCGTTACGGCCCGGTCTCGGCCGTCCCTCGCCACACAGAGGAGTAAACTCGTTGGACTGGCCCTGCGGCCAGGATTCCGGCTGAAAGCCCGAAGTCCGTCGATCGAGCCCTCCGGGCGCGGGAGATGACACGAGCTTAGGCAAACAGAGTTCGACTTGCAGGGCCAGCACTCTGTGTGGCGACCCCTCTGTCCGCAGCAGCGGAAAGAGCCCGCGTCGGTTCTTGCGATCATCTGGGCATGCCACCGCTTGGCGCGAAGGAGCGAGCAGAGCTTCCCGATAGCGCGTTCGCATACATCGACTCGCGCGGTAAACGGCGTCTGCCGATCCACGACGCGGCGCACGTCCGGAATGCTCTCGCGCGGTTCAGCCAGGTTGCCTTCGAGGACGAGGGGGCGCGGGACAAGGCGCGCATGCGACTGCTGCGGGCGAGCAAGAAGCACGGGATCGTGCCCATCGGCTTCGTCAGCGCGCAGCTGCAACCACAGCGGAAGCTGCCGAAAGGCGCGGTCACCTTCCTGCTGACCGATATCGAGGGCTCCACCGAGCTGCTCGGGCGCCTCGACGATCGCTACGCATCTTTGCTCGCCGATATCCGCCGTCTGATGCGCGCCGCGGTGCGAGATGCCGGTGGTCACGAGGTGGACGTCCGTGCGGACGAGCTCTTCGCCGTCTTCGAAGAAGCCGCGGCGGCGGTCGAGGCCGCACTGGCGATCCAGCGGGCGATGCGCGCGAGTGCCTGGCCCGGCGGAGTCGACGTGCGGGTGCGGATCGGCGTTCACCACGGCCGTCCAACCCTCACGGACACCGGCTACGTCGGCCTGTCGGTGCACACCGCGGCGCGTATCTGCTACGCGGCACATGGCGGTCAGATCGTCGTCTCGTCCGCCGTGCGCTCGGCGGTGCTCGGGTCCCTGGCGGACGGGGTCAGTCTCAGGAGCCTTGGCACCTGGCGGTTTCAGGGCCTGCGGGAGCCGGAGGATCTTTACCAGGTGGAGGCGGCCGACCTGCTCGCCGACTTCCCACCGCTTCGCGCGGTACAACCTGGCACCCGTTCGTAGCACGAGAACGAAGGGCCAGACGGCGAGCCGAACACCCGAGCGCTTCCCACGACCCGGCCCGCGCTCAGGCTACGCCCTTTCCCTGCGCCTTACGCCGGGTAGCGCCGACGGCCCTGGATCAGGGCGTGGTTGAGCAGTGCTGCGTCGTCGTCCTCACGTGCGACGACGACGACCTTGTTCCAGACGCCCGGATAGACGACCCGGTCGCTGTACATCTGAGTTCGGAAGCGCTCCTTGTAGACGCCGGGGAGAGCGTCACCTGCGCCGTACATACGCCGGCCTCCGTCGCTCCCACGAATGACCGCCACGACCTCGCGTGTCTCCTTGTAGTCGTCAGCCGCGACAAACTCCGCCAGCGGCTGTTGCGGCGCTCCGCTGCTCAAGAAGGCGACGATGTACTTTCGGTCGCGCCCCCACTTATTCTCGCGAACCGTCTCGCCGAGTCCGAGGTGAACGGCGCCTTCCGCACGCGTCGTACCGATGAAGACGCGGTAGCGCGAGTAGTGCTCGCGCGTCCCGGGCCATCTATACGACTGCCCCTCCCGCTCCCGCACGAGCCGCCAATCGTCTGGGAAATCGGCCGTCCCCTCGCCGTCAGTTGCGCTCTCAGATGTGCCATCGGCGCCGACCGACTCGATGATCGGATTGTGGAAGCCTGCCTGCCCGAGCTGAACCAGAAGTGGACCGAGCTCCCGATCTGGAACGTGCCGCAGGGTGACCGAGAATGGGCACATCCGCTGCCTCCTACATTGATAACGTTTAACAACGTAGTCCTGTAAATCTACGTTGTCAAGAAGTGTGCTAGACTCCGTGGCGCGCGAGGATTCCCATACGGAAGCCGTCGAGGCTCCGAGATCCCCTCTTCGACTGTCACATCGGGCCTGAGTGCAACCAGGAGGACTAAAGAGCCGGTTCTCCACTTTGAACTGTGACGGTTAGGAGACCAGATGCATGCCACCGTTAGACGCTACGAAGGTGTCGACCAGAGTCGCACCGACGAGCTGACCAAGAAGCTCGACGAGAGCCTTCTGCCCCGCCTGAGCAAGTTGCCGGGCTTCGAGGGCTACTACCTCATCGAGGCCGGC
>JBKPQP010000117.1:0-5296 GCA_046734155.1 Actinomycetota bacterium
TGGTTCTTCTCGCCCGCGGTCGAGGTCGGGAATGCGTACAGCTCGTTCTTCCGCGTCACGTCGCTCTTCCGCGACCCGAGCCTGTACGGCCGGCATGTGGTGATCGGGATCGTGGTGCTGCTCGTGTGCGTGCTCTACGGGAAGGTGAACCCGGTCCTCGCCGCGGGCCTGGTCGCGCTGCTCTTCGTGGGGCTCTGGTTCTCGTACTCGCAGTCGAGCATGGCGGCGCTGTTCGTGGTCACGCTCGCCCTGGCCGCGGTCGCTGGCGCTCGGAGCTTGAAGCTCGTCGCGGCGATCACAGCCGTCGTCGTCCTGCTCGGTGCGGCCGGGATCCTCGTCAACTCGGTGCGCGACCACTCGGCGCGCCGCTTCACGAGCGACCGTTCCCGCCGCGTCGAGCTGACCTGGAAGGTGTTCCGCGCACACCCGGCCGTCGGCGTCGGCCTCGGGAGCCAGCCGGTCGCGAGCCAGGCGCGCTCCAAGCAGGGCGGGTCGCCGACGCGGTTCGTCTCACACACGACTCCGCTCACCGTCGCGGCCGAGCTCGGCGTGATCGGGCTCGCCGCGTATCTCTGGCTGCTCGGAGGCTCGGCGGTGCTGATCGAACGCGTGCGACGCCGCGCGCCCCCTCTCGGCCTCGGCCTGGGCGCTGTGTTCTTAGCCCTGTTCGTGCACTCGCTCGCGTACAGCGGGTTCTTCGAGGATCCAGTGACGTGGCTCGCGATCGCGGTCGCCGCCTCGTACACGCTGTCGCGGGCCGATGACGGGGCCATACTCGACGCGTGACCCGCAACGGCGTCTGGCTGCTGCTAGCGACGCTCGGCGTGCTCGTCGCGATCACGATCCCGGAGCTCGGCGCCGATCCGTGGCCGTTCATGCCGGTCTCGGTGAACCCGCACGGCGTCTTGGGGCCCCTCGTCCGCGCCGCCGACCGCGAGTGGGACGTCGGCCTCCTCCGCTCGACGGCCGTCCTGGCGGGGCTTCTCGTCGCACTGGTCGCCGCGGCCACGTGGCGCATCCGCTCGTGGCCCCGCTGGCTCGCGATCGCACTGCCCGTCGTCGTCTGCGGGATGCTGCTCGCGCCGGCGGTGCTCCTCCAGGTCGGCCTGCGCGACTCGACCGAGCCCTGGTACTTCACGAACGACTCGACGTACCAGATCGAGATCGCGGGCGACCTCGTCCGGCACGGCCACAACCCGTACGGCCACGACTATGGCGAGTCGGGGCTCGAGCGCTTCTACCCGGCCGCGCAGGACCAGGAAGCAGCGTTCGACCGCGCGGCGCGCCACCACTTCCCTTACTTCCCCGGCACGACCCTCTCCGCGGCCGCCTGGCGCGTCCTGCCCGGGCCCTGGGACGACTACCGGATCCTCGTGCTCCTCGCGACGTTTGCGCTGCTCCCCGCGGCGCTCGTCTTCCCCGGCGCGCTCTACGTGCGTCTGGCGGTCGGCGCCGGCCTGGCCGCGAACCCGATCCTGCTCAAGGGCGCCTGGTTCGGGACCGCCGACGCGCCAGCACTGCTCGCCCTCGTCCTCGCCTTCGGCCTCCTGGCTCGAAGTCGGCTCGTTTGGGCGGCGGCGAGCCTCGGGGCCGCGCTCGCGCTGAAGCAGTTCGCCCTCGTCGCGGTGCCGTTTTTCGCGGTGATGCTGCTGACGAAGCACGCGTCACGCGCGACGCTCTACCGAGCCGGCGCCGCCGTCGGAGGCGTCTTCCTGGCGACTGTGATCCCGTTCCTGATCGCCGACCCCGGCGCGCTGTGGCGCGACACGATCTCCTACGGCGCAGGCACGTACCGGATCGTCGGCTACGGCCTCTCCAACCTGCTCGTCAACGCCGGCGTGATCGACGACCGCTTCGGGAGCTACCCCTTCGTCTGGCTCGCGCTTCTGCTCTGGCTCCCGCTGACCGCGTGGCTCGTTTGGGCGCAGCGCCGTGCCGGGTCCCTCTGGGCCGGCGCTATCGGTTTTTCCGTTTCGATGTTCGTCCTGCTCTTCTTGAGCCGTGTTTTCCAGAGCTCGTACCTTGCCTGGCCTTTGACAGGCATCGGCGTCGCGCTTTTGCTCGCTTCAGCTGAGCGCACTTCTCCTTCGCCGCCTTCGCCTTCAGCCGCTGGATCTTCTCCCAGCGGAGCTGCGGGATGAGCGCATAGACCTTGTTCCGGCCGGAGATGTAGATCCGCCTGCCGTCCGCGACGAGCGCCGAGTACTTGCCGTCATGGAAGTGCCAGACGGGGTCGCCGTTGCGGGCGTTCAGCGCCCACGTCCCGCGCGGCCCGTTCTTCACCCGGCGAAGTCCTCCGGCGCCGCAGCGGCCGCACGTCGAGAAGTAGACGAGGCCGGCGAGGACGGTCGGCGCGCCCGTGATGGACGCCGGCGCGTCGTAGCGCCAGCGCACGTTCCCGGTCCGAGCGTCGAGCGCGACGAAGTTGCCGTCCCAGGTTCCGACGAAGACCGTCTTTCTCCAGACGGCGGCGGCTGTGTACACGTACGTCCCGACCTGCCGCGCCCAGAGCAGATGCCCGCTGCTCGCGCCGTACGCGTAAACGGTGCCGTCCGCGTTCCCGATGAACACGCGACCGTATGCGACCGTCGGTGTCGCGTAGAAGTACTCGCGGCTGCCAAAACGGGAGAAAGAGCTCGCGTGCCAACGCTCACGGCCCGTCTTCCGGTCGACGCCGTAAACGCTGCCGTTCGAGGTCGCGACGATCACGAGTTTCCCGGCGCTCGCCGGCGCGGCCACGATCTGGTCGTCAGCGGTGAAGGTCCACTGGAGCAGCGGGCGGCGCTCTCCGCGAAGCCGGTACGCGTAGAGGTGGTGATCCCAGGAACCGAAATAGAGCATCTTCCCGACGACGATCGGCGTCGACTCCACGGTGCCCGCCCTCACCCGCCAGAGTTGACGCCCGTTCCGGGCGTTCCAGGCGATGACGAAACCCTCGGCACCCGCCTCGTGCTTACTGCACGGGAGCTTGTGCATGTACGCCTGGTAGACGATCCCGTCCGCAATCGTTGGAGACGCGGCCGAACAGTTCGGGAAGTGCTTCGTCCAGATGATCTTCCCGGTGCGAGCGTTGACGGCGTAGAACCGACCCTTCTGCTGGGCGACGTAGACCTTGCGGTAGGCAACCGATGGCGGAAACTCGATGTCGGCACGCGCCTTCAGCTTCCAGAGGCCGTGATACGGGGGTCTCAGATTGCGCCAGCCGGGAGCCAGATGCGTCCGCTGCATGTCGTAGCCATAGGTTGGCCACTGGACCTGCGTGAGCTCGACGCTCGGCTTCTCCGACGGCTTCGACTTCTTCGGTTCCTGGCGAAGCGTTGGTGTGAACTCCTCCGTCGGTGAGCCGACGACTGTCCGCGGCTGCTTCTCGTGCCAGGCCCAGCCGCCGAGAGCCGTGCCCATCCCGAGCGCGAGCAGCGACGCTCCGAGCAGCGGCCACTGGAGGACGCCGATGCGGGTCCGCGTCAGCGCGTAGGCAAGAGCCAGCACCGCGCCCACGGCGAGGAGCAGTTCGGCGGAGTCGGTGACCGCGCGTTCGAGCGATGCAGCGAGCGGCAAGATCCGGGGCAGGTTAGCTGGGCTACTTGCGGACGACGACGGTTGCCCGTGCGCGGTGGCCGTTCGCCCTCACAGTCAGCGTATAGCGGCCCGGCGTCGACGGCACCGGGAGCCTGATCAACGGCGGCTTCGCATTCCCGCGCGCGCGGCCGAGATGCCAGCCGACGGTCTTCGCGTCGGTCGAGACGCGGACGCGCAGGATCCGGCCGCGAGGCGTGAACTTGTGTTTGAGGAGGTCGATGTAACGGAGCCGGACGGTGAACGCTCGCGTCGAACCGGCGACGTTCCCCGCGAGGTCTTGCGCCGCAAGCGCGAGCCGGTAGTCGCCCGGCCGCTTGCCGCGGCCGTACCACGCATAGGTCCCAATCGCCTTCTTCCGACCGCTCCGGCCGACCCGCTTTCCGTCGACATAGAGGATCGCGTAGGCCTGCTCGTCAAACCTGTAACGGACATCGACTCGGTCGGCCCGCTTGTCCCCGTCCGGCGAAAACACTCGGGGGCGGATCCTCAGCTGGATCGTCGGCGGCGTCGAATCGACCACGACCGGCCTCGGGAACTCGATCGTCCGATCCTCGTCCTTCAGCATCAACTCGACGTGGTACGTCCCGTCCGGGACGATCTGACCCGAGTCGTCGCGTCCGTCCCACGCGAACTGGTGGTAGGCCTGTCCGAACACGCCGGAACCAACGCCATGCTTGACGATCGTCCCTTTCGAGTCGGAGATGTCGAGACTGATGTCCTCCTCCCGCCGGAGTCGAAAGCCGATTCGCTCATCGACCATCTTCGGCGAGAAGCGGCTCGCAAACGTCGTGTTGATCACCGCGCTGTCCTCGAGCTTCAGCCGCTCAGTCACGGCGAACGCCGTCGCCGTCGCAGCCAGCAATCCGGCGACGATCAAGGTAGGAGCGAGCTTCTTCACCGCGCATCGATCTTAGAGTTCCCGCGGTGACCAAGCTCCTGCTCAGCTTCGACTTCGAGGACTGGCACCAGCTCGTCCACCGCGGCATGCGCCACGCCGACTGGGACACGCGCGGCCACGCCCTCGAGCGGCAGACGGCAGCGATCTTCGACCTGCTGGACGAGCTTGACGCGAAAGCGACGTTCTTCGTGCTCGGCATCACGGCCGAGCGCTATCCCGACCTCGTGCGGGCGATCGCCGCCAAGGGCTACGAGGTCGCTTGCCACGGCTACGACCACCGGCGCGTCCCGACTCAGACCCGGGACGACTTCAAAGCCGACGTCGAGCGCTGCGCGGAGCTCGTCGAGCAACTCGGAGGCAAGCGCCCGGTCGGCTATCGGGCCCCGGCGTTCTCGATCACCCGCGAGACGCCGTGGGCCTACGACGTGCTGGCCGAGCTCGGCTTCCGCTACGACTCGAGCCAGTACGACTCGCCTCGCATCCCTCAGCGGATCCAGGGCGTGCCCAGGACGCCGTACCGGCTCGAGCTCGACGCGGGCCGCGGGATCTGGGAGTACCCGGTCACCGTCTGGCCGGTCCGCGGCCGTGCGCTCCCGATGGGCGGAGGCGCGTACTGGCGGGCGCTCCCAGCCTCGGTCTTGCGCAGAGCGCTCAGGGAGGTAACCGCCGAAAACTCCCACCCTGTGCTCTACTTCCACCCGTACGAACTCGACCCGCAACCGCTGCGGGCGGCGCTGCCCGAGAGCCCGACTCCGAAGCAGCGCGCGCTCGCGGCCTGGAAGAGCGTCCAGCGCAACCCCGGCCGGCGGCTGGTCGCGG
>JBKPQP010000118.1:0-4268 GCA_046734155.1 Actinomycetota bacterium
GGGATCATCGTCACCGCTCCGGCGCGTAGCTCGGACTGCAGCTACGACTTCGTCTCCCGCTTCTTCTCCGGTGCTTGGGAAGACGCCGTCACCGGCAGCGCGCATACGGCGCTCGCTCCATACTGGGCAGCCGAACTTGGCGCTTCAGCGCTTACGGGGCTACAGGCTTCAAGCCGAGCCGGCCACGTCCACGTGGAACTCCACAATGATCGCGTCCACTTGTTTGGCTCCGCCGTAACCACGGTCGAGGGGCACCTGCATACGCCTATCTAGGACTCGTGCGCAGACACCGGCCTTCCCCGCGAGTGTCCCGGTCGACCCGCCAACCCGAGAACGGCCAACGCCCCGATCAAACCCTCGTCGAGCGCGTCGTGCAGCGCGCGAAAGAATGGCGCGTGCCGGAGCACGTGCGCGACCTGCAGGCGTCCGGTCGCGGTCTCCGCGGCGGCGACGATGCGCAGGCAGCCCTCGAGCGTGGGCGCGAGCGGCTTCTCGACGAGCACGTCGTAGCCGTACCAACGGCAGCGACCGTGGGTTTGGAGATCGAACGCCTGCTCGAACGCGCCCGGGCGGCCGCCGCTACGTCGTGCACATCCGAAATCAGGGGAGAGTGCGGGCCAGCTGCTGTGCGGTGCCGGCGGTCTTTTCGTTGGGCGTTCGGCACCACATGCGCGAACAGGAGCGTTCGGTCCCATGGCGCGACAGAGGTGCACGAAGTCGTCCCAGCGCTCCGGCGTGAGCGAACGCCCGCTCGATGTCTCGGCAAGCTCGCGTCGCTCCTCGCTCGGATCGGCGACGGCGACGATTCGTGCTCCGCCGCTCTGCTGGAGGTGAGTTGCGTACACGTCAAGGCCGCGGTTTTCCGGCCCCGACCAGGACGAGCTCGATGTCGTTGGCTGAACTGCCCATCCTTCTCCCTCCTGCTCCATGTACGGCCACGCAAGCCGCGGCTCAACAACAACGCTAAGGAGTTCGGGTGCGCTCGAAGTCAAGCGCCGGTTCTAACGATTACTGCATGCTGTGCCGCATCGCCCGCGCGCGGCAAGGCGGTCGAGCGAGGCGAGCCGCTCGTCCGGGTAGCGGCGCGCGCCGGCTTCGTCGACCAAAGCGAGCCGCCGACGCCCCGCTCAGGTCGCCGCCGAGGTGGGCGTCCCCCCATGGCGCGCCAATAAAGAGGAGAGACCTCTTTGCCAAACCGTTCGTGAGTCTCTCCCCCTTGCCTACTCGCGCCGCGGAACGTGGGAATCACAGCCGGCGACGAGGCGGTCCGCCCACGGTTCCTCACCGTGCACGAGATGCAATGCGGCGAGCAGGTTCATCAACATCCCGACGCCGAAGAACCGCGACGTCTCCTCGTCGCCAAGCCCACCCACTCGTTCGATGTAGGCGACAAGGTCTCCGACACCGTTCCGAACGACCTCAAGCACCTCGGGATCACTGCAGGCCGCGAATGCCTGCATCAGCACCTGTAGCCGCGTCGGATCCTTCCACAAGCGCTCCGCATACATCTCGCCGATGGCGTCGAGCGCCTCGCGCCCCCGCTTGCCCTCTGCTGCCCGCTGGAACACCTCGAGCGTCTCCCGGAAGCAGCGTGCCACGACCGCCTTGAACAGCTCCTTCTTGGTCCCGAAGAGCCGAAACACATACGGCTGCGAGATGCCGGCACGATGGGCTATGTCTTCGCTAGAGGTGCCATGCAGACCGAGTTCCGCGAACTCGACCAGCGCCGCATCGAGTATCTCCTCGCGGCGAGCCTCTTTCGTCTTGCGCGCACTCATCTCTCGCCTCGCAATCTAGGACTGCGCTCCTGGACAAGGCAAACGGTTCGGTCTAGTGCCTTGCTTGTCAGTGTCCGGCAGCACGGCCTGCGGCCATCATCCGCCCACTGCGCCGACTACGGACGAGAAGCACTGCCGAGCCGACCGGATGTACCTCACCAGCACCCCCGGTGCAACGACATACGCGGCTGCACCGATCTGAGCAGAGTCGCCGTGGCAACCGCGGCGATCCTGACGAGGTCTGATCTGATCGATCATGAACAGCACCCGCGGGTCGATTCCACGCTGAGACCGACGAGGGTGATTAGATCGGACAGTTCTTTAGACACGTGCCGGAGTTCGAGTTCGATCCCGAGCCGGCGCGCAGCGAGCTGCAGTCGCGCCACCAGATCCACGGCATCGAGCGACGGTGTCAGATTTCCCACATCGCAAACGACGCGTTGGGCATGGGTCGATGCGATCAGCGCAGCCAGATCAGCGACAGCAACCGTCGAGGAGCTGGCGTCGTCGACCGAGTAGATCGCAGCGAGAGGCTCATCGGTCATCGAGTACGACCGCAGGAACCGCACGCGGCGGCATCGCCTTGTTGTGCATCGAGAATCAGGCCTCCGCGCGCGACCCCGCTCTGTCCGACAGCTGGAGCGCGCTCGATCTGTCCGCGCAGCTGACCGGTCGCGCCATCAGAAGAGGCCGTCCGCGTTTGGCGATTCGGCGGGGACGGGCTGGGCGAAGTCCCAGAGCTCGACGATCTTGCCGTCCTCGAATCGGAACAGATGCATCACAGCGACGCCGGGGTCGCCTGGCTCGAGGACGAGGTGGGAATGAATTGCGACCAGGTCGCCTTCGCTCAGGGCATGCTTAAGCGTCAGCTGCTTGTTGGGGAATTGGCGGTAGTTCTCCTTCATGCCGGTCTTGAGCGCGTCGAAGCCGGTGGCGAAGTGCGGGCTGTGATGTTTGCCCGCCGGCGCGACGAATCGCGCGTATGCGTCATCGACGCTCCCTGACGAGGCCAGCTGGAGGAACTGCGCGGCTCGTTCTTGGAGTGACTCGTTGTGGTCATGCATGGGGCCTCCGTTCTGCAAGTGGCGAGCGCGGTCGTGGTGGCTCACTCAACCGATCACCATCCCGCAAGTGAGATTGGCGGCGGTCGCGGTGGTGGCGCTTGCTCGGTCGGAGGCGAGGAAGGCGGCCGTCTCGGCGACCTCGGCGAGTGTGGTCAGACGCCTGAGCATCGTGCTGTCCTCAAGCGTTCTCTGGAACTCAGCCGCGGTCTTGCCCGCGGCCTCACCGTGTCGGCCGAACGCCCATTGCACCCCGGGAGCCTCCGGAGATCCCGTCGACCGCAGGCAAACGACTCGGATGCCGTGCGGCCCCAGCTCGGCCGCAAGTGTTCGAGACAACGCTTCGACAGTCGCCAACATGACCCCGAACGGGCCGACGAGCGGCATCGCGAGCCGATCCGGTGTGGTCGTCATCGTCAGGATCACCCCGGATCCGGTCTCGAGCATGCGTCGGGCGGCCGCACGCGCAGTGATCAGGTGGGTCAGCAGATAGGCAGCGACTGGGACGGTGCAGTCGTCGATGGAGAGGTCAACAAGCGGCGTCCCCTGCTGGAGGGGAACGCCCACGAGGTTGAACGAGATGTCGATTCGGCCTGCCTGCTGGACGATGTGCTGTAGGTGTGTCTCAACTGCGTGTTCGTCGAGCGCGTCCACCTCAGAGACCTCGCCGACGCCATCGGCTGCGGTGATGTCGTGCGCGACGGCGTCAAGCGATGCTCGCGTCGGACCCGCGAGGAACATGCGCGCGCCCTCGCGGGCAAACGTTCGCGCGACTGCACCGCCGACCGCGCCGCCCGCCCCGTAGATCACGGCATTCTTACCTTCAAGCAGCACGCCTAGCTCCTTTCCGGAGAGTTCGTTGGGACTCCCTTTGACCATGGACTGTCATCAGGCGAAAACTCATCGCTGCAAGCTGCCGGACGCGTCCGCTCTCCTCCGTTCGGTAAGCGACGAGGCTCGCGCTGCTGGACGCCCCGGAGCGACGACGGTCATGAGGCTGCGAGTGAAGTGTCGGGCTCCGCGTCGATCGCAACGGGTTCCGCTAGCCCGCGCGTATTGGTGGCGCGCAGCCCGGTCACGGCCGCGGCGAGGAGGAAGGTGCTGCCGAGCAAGAGCGCCCGCTGGAAGCCGGATGTGAGGGCGTGCGAGCTGGAGGTGCCGGCGGAGAGCAGGTGGTTCGTTCGGCTGGTTGAGACGGCGGTGAAGATCGCGAGGCCAAGCGCGCCGCCGAGCTCTTGGGACGCGGTGAGCAGCGCGGCCGCGAGTCCGGCCTTGTCGGCGGGGACACCCGCGTTGGCGGCGGTGGCGACGCCGACGAAGGCGCCGCCGCCGCCGAACGCGACGACGAGCATGCCCGGAAGCACGTCGGCCACGTACGAGCCGTCGACCGGGATGCGCGACAGCCAGTAGAGCCCGCCCGCGGTGACGA
>JBKPQP010000119.1:0-3160 GCA_046734155.1 Actinomycetota bacterium
CCGGCAGCTCGGCTACGCCGACCAGCGCTACACACAGGCGCTCGCCCCGGAGCTGACAGCCGGTGAGCTCGTCTCGCTGCGGCTCGCCCTCGCGGGCGAGTCGCCTCGTGAGCGGCGCGACCGGACGACGGAGCTCCTCGGGCAGGTCGGGCTCGCCGACCGCATCGACGCCTACCCCCACGAGCTCTCGGGCGGCGAGCAGCAGCGCGTCGCATTGTGCGCGGCGCTCGCGCACCGCCCGCGGCTCCTGCTCGCAGACGAACCGACCGGCGAGCTGGACGCGCAGAACGCCGCGATCGTCTACGCGCTGATCGGCGAACTCGTTCGCGCGCAGGGCACGACTGCGATCATCGTCAGCCACGACCCAGGCTCTGCGTCGATCGCCGACCGCATCGTGCACATCCGCGACGGGCGCGTGAGCGCCGAGCAGGCGAAGGCCCAGCCCGACAACGAGGAGATCGTCGTCGCTCGCGGAGGCTGGCTCCGTGTCCCCGAAGAGCTACTGCGACGCGGAGGCATCGGCGAGCGTGCACGGGCGCGGCTCGCGCAGCACTCGGTGCTGATCGAAGGCACGGAAGACGTGCCCGACCTGGAACCCGAAGCGACCGGGCCTGCTCCCGCCGCGCCGACCCAGGGCGTCGCCATCGAGCTGCGCGACCTCGTCAAGCGCACAGGCGGGCGAACCGTCCTCTCCGGGCTGACCGCGGAGATCCAGCCGGGGCGGCTGACCGTCGTCACGGGCCCTTCGGGCTCGGGCAAGACGACCCTCCTCCACCTACTCGCGGGCCTCGACCTACCGAGCGGCGGCGAGGCCGTCGTGCTCGGAGAGCGAATCGACGAGCTCGACCGGGCCGGCCGCGCCGCGTTCCGCCGGGACCGGCTCGCGCTCATCGCCCAGGAGCCCCCGCTCGTCCCCTTCCTCAGCGTCCGCGAGAATGTCGAGCTCTTCCTCGGCCTGCGCGGGTTGGACGGCGACAGCGGCGAAGCCCGGGACACACTCGCGGTCGTCGGCCTCGAACAGTTGACCGAGCAGCGCGTGTCGCGGCTCTCGACAGGCGAACAGGAGCGAGTTGCGATCGCCCGCGCGCTCGCCTCCGAGCCGGACCTCGTGCTCGCGGACGAGCCGACCGCGCGCCTCGACTATGCGAACGCGCTCGCGATCGGCGAGCTCCTCTCGCGCATCGCGCGCGAACGGGGAATCGCGGTCGTCTGCGCCACGCACGACCCCGCCGTCATCGAGCAGGCCGACGCCGAGCTCTCCTTGGGCTAGGAAATGGCCTCGACCGGCTTTGGCACGGGCCGCAGATAGCTCCGCATCACCTTCCGCGCATAGAGCCGTTCGCTCGCGGCCCGGTAGAGGGCGAGCGCGTTCGCGCCTTCGTGCGGGAACACTGCCCAGCCAAGTGTCACCTTCGTCGGCCCGGCTGCGAGGACGCGCTCGAGGCGTGCCGCGGCATGCTTCCCGCCGTCGGCGGTCCGCACGGACGAGAGGATCGCGAACTCGTCGCTCCCGACCCGCGCGACGTCGTCGTCAGGCCCGAACGACTTCGCGAGGCGGTCCGCGAGCCGTCGCAGCGCCTCACTGCCGGCTGCGAAGCCCTCGTCGCGGTTGAAGTCCTTGAGGGCGTCCATGTCTGCGAGAAGGAGCACGAACGGGACATCTGCGGCCAGCCGCCGCGTGATCGCAGCTTCGAACGCCCTCGTGTTCGGCAACCCGGTGAGCGAGTCGCGCTCGGCCAGGACACGGAGTTCCGCGAGCATCCTGCGGTTGCGTTCTGCGAACCAGCCGATCAGTCCGCCGATCGTGATGTAGGTGAATGCCCGCGTGAGCGTGCCCATCCGGAGCACTTCCGCGGACTGGACATGGGGATTCAGGACGACCCCGCTGGCATAGAGCCCCGTCGCCAGCAACCCGGCGAGCATCCCGAGCCTCGGGCCGACCGCCATCGCGGCCAGCGCGATGCCGAGGTAGTAGAAGTGCCCGATCCCGAGCCCAGGCCGCTCGTAGAGCAGGAAGGCTCCGAACGTGACCGCGAAGCAGAGCCCCGCAGACAGGAGCAAGAGGTAACGCGACGCCGCAGGCATTCCGCCTCAGCTTCGCGGCCCTCGCGCGCCCCGACCTCCCTAGAAAGGGGGTAGCCGCCTACTCCACAGTGACGGTCTTCGCCAGGTTGCGCGGCTGGTCGACGTTCAGGCCTTTGAGCCGCGCGATCCGGTACGCGAGTAGCTGGAGCGGAAGGATCGCGAGCACGGCCTGCAAGAACGCCGGCGTCTTGGGGACGTAGATCACGTCGTCGGCGTGGTGCTGGATGTCCTCGTTCCCGTCCGTGGCGATCGCGATCACGTGCGCTCCGCGCGCTCTCGTCTCCTGGATGTTCGAGACGACCTTCTCGTAGACGTGCGAGTTCGTCGCGACGCAAACCACGGGTGTGTCCGGGTCGAGCAGCGCGATCGGCCCGTGCTTCATCTCACCGGCCGAGTACGCCTCGGTCGGGATGTACGAGATCTCCTTCAGCTTGAGAGCGCCCTCCAGCGCCACCGGCAGCCCGATGTGCCGCCCGAGGTAGAGGAAGAAGGGCTTGTCGTAGTAGCGCTGGGAGATCTCCTCGACGGGGTGATTCCCGTCGAGGAACGCCTGCATCCGCTCGGGCAGGGCATAGAGCTGGTCGAGGATGAACTCGATCTCCTCCTCGGGGATCGTCTTCTTGACCTCGGCGAGCTTGAGCGCGATCAGGCTGATCAGCGCAACCTGGGCCGTGAACGTCTTCGACGCAGCGACACCGACCTCGAGGCCCGTCCGCGTGTAGAGCACCGAGTCGACCTCGCGGGTCAGCTGGGAGCCCATCATGTTCGTGATCGCGACGGTTCGCGCGCCTTTCTCGCGGGCCAGCTTCATCGCGGCAAGCACGTCCGCCGTCTCACCCGACTGCGAGATGCCGATCACGAGCGTGTCCTTCGAGAGCACCGGGTTGCGGTAGCGCCACTCGCTGGCAATGTCTGGCTCGACCGGGATGCGCGCCCACTCCTCGATCACGTAGCGGCCGACGACGCCGGCGTGGTACGAGGTGCCGCACGCGAGGATCACGATCCGGCGCAGGTTCTTGATCTGCCGATCGGAGAGACCGAGGCTCTCGAGCAGCAGCTTGCCGTGGCGGACGCG
>JBKPQP010000120.1:0-3274 GCA_046734155.1 Actinomycetota bacterium
CTGCCCGACTTCCCAGCCGAGATCCGCGCTCCGGCGGGCTCGCTGCCGGGCGTGTCGGGCTTCCAGATCCACTACGCCGACCACGACATCCTCACGCCAGGAGATGCGCCGCACGTGCTCGTCGCGATGAATCCGGCCGCGCTGCGCAAGAACCTCAAGGACCTGCCCGCGGGCGGAACCTTGATCGTGAACAGTGACGCCTTCAGCGACCGCAACCTGCAGAAGGCCGGCTACACGGCGAATCCGCTCGAGGACGGCTCGCTCGACGAGTACCGCGTCCACGACGTGCCGCTGACGTCGTTGACGCTGGAGGCGGTCAAGGGCACCGGGCTCACGAACCGCGAGGCGGAGCGCTCGAAGAACATGTTCGCGCTCGGGCTCATGTCGTGGCTCTACACGCGCCCGACCGAGGGGACGATCGAGTTCATCGCCAAGAAGTTCGCGAAGCGGCCCGAGATCGCCGAGGCGAACACGCGCGCGTTCAACGCGGGCTACGCCTTCGGCGAGACGAGCGAAGGCTTCGCGACGCAGTACGAGGTCGCGCCCGCGACGCTGCCGGCCGGGACCTATCGGAACATCACCGGGAACCAAGCGCTCGCGCTGGGCCTCGTCGCCGCGAGCGTGCAGTCGAAGCTGCCCCTGTTCCTGAGCGCGTATCCGATCACGCCGGCCTCGGACATCCTCCACGACCTCGCGCGACACAAGAACTTCGGCGTCCGGACGTTCCAGGCCGAGGACGAGATCGCGGCCGCCGGTGCGGCTCTCGGCGCGAGCTTCGGCGGCGCACTGGGCGCGTGCACGTCGAGCGGCCCGGGTGTGATCCTGAAGCAGGAGACGATCGGGCTCGCGGTGACGCTCGAGCTTCCGTTGCTGATTCTCGACATCCAGCGCGCGGGGCCGTCGACCGGGATGCCGACGAAGCCCGAGCAGGCCGACCTGCTCGCGGTCATGTTCGGGCGGAACGCTGAGGCGCCGGTTCCGGTCGTCGCCGCTTCGACTCCTGGCGGATGCTTCGAGGCTGCGATCGAGGCGGCGCGTATTGCTCTGAAATACCGCACGCCCGTCTTTTTGCTCTCCGACGCATACCTGGCGAACGGCTCGGAGCCGTGGCTGCTCCCGGACGTGGGCTCGCTGCCGGACATCTCGATCTCGTTCGCCGACCAGCCGAACGTCGACGGGACCTTCATGCCGTACCACCGCGATCCGGAGACGCTTGCTCGTGACTGGGCCATCCCCGGGACGCCAGGGCTCGAGCACCGGATCGGCGGGCTCGAGAAGGAGGACGTGACCGGCAACGTCTCGTACGACCCGGACAACCACGACCACATGGTCCGGCTCCGCGCGCAGAAGGTGGCGGGGATCGCGGCCGACATTCCGGAGCTCGAGGTCGACGACCCGGGCGGGGCGTCGGTGCTCGTGCTCGGCTGGGGCGGGACGTACGGGCCGATCCAGTCGGCGGCGCGGCGTCTGCGGCGCGACGGCAAGAAGGTGGCTCACGCGCACCTGATGCACCTGAACCCGTTCCCGCGCAACCTCGGCGACGTGCTCCGGAGCTACGACCGCGTGCTCGTGCCGGAGATGAACCTCGGACAGCTGCTCAAGCTCGTCCGCGCCGAGTTCCTCGTCGACGCGGTCGGCTTCAACCGCGTGCGCGGGCTGCCGTTCCGCTCCGACGAGCTCGCGGATGCGATGGAGGCGATGCTCTGATGTTCCAGCGTTGGATGGACAAGTTCATCGAGATGCTGCGCGGCAGCTCGCGCGAGCCGGACGATCTCGCGCTCGGCACGACGCGGCCCGGCGATTTCATCGAGCCCGAAGAGGGTGAGGAGCTCGTCCTGCCCAACCCGCACGACGAAGACGAAAGGGAAGAAGTTGGGAATCCGTAGCTTCCTCAAGCGATTCCGCCTGAAGTCGGTGCAGGCCGGTGACGGGCAGCGTTCGGTGGACAACATCGACGCGATGTCGTCCATGGCCCAGACGCGTGCAGATCCCAGCGGCGCCGGGCCCGCGACGTTCCCTCCGAACTACGTGCCGCCCGCGGACGAGGGGAGGCCACGCCATTAGCGCGAACGGGGGTAACGGAAAGCTCGTCCAGTTGACCGCGAAGGACTTCAAGTCCGACCAGGAGGTGCGCTGGTGCCCGGGCTGCGGGGACTACGCGATCCTCGCCGCGGTGCAGTCGTTCATGCCCGAGCTGGGGCTGCCGCGCGAGAAGATCGTCTTCATCTCCGGGATCGGCTGCGCGGCGCGCTTCCCGTACTACCTGCAGACCTACGGGATGCACTCGATCCACGGGCGCGCGCCGGCGATCGCGACCGGGTTGTCCACCTCTCGGCCGGACCTGTCGGTTTGGGTCGTGACCGGTGACGGCGATGCCTTGTCGATCGGCGGCAACCACCTGATACACGCGCTCCGTCGGAACGTGGACGTGAAGATCCTTCTCTTCAACAACCAGATCTACGGGCTGACGAAGGGGCAGTACTCGCCGACCTCGCCGCTCGGGACTCGGAACAAGTCGACGCCGATGGGCTCGCTCGACTATCCGTTCAACCCGGTCTCGATCGCGCTCGGAGCGGAGGCGACCTTCGTCGCCCGGTCGATCGACACGGATAAGAAGCACCTGACCGAGGTACTGCGGCGGGCGGCCGCGCACAAGGGATCGGCGCTCGTCGAGATCTACCAGAACTGCAACGTCTACAACGACGGCGCGTTCGACGCGGTCAAGGAGCAGACGGAGAACCAGATCCGCCTCGTCCACGGCGAGCCGATCACCTTCGGCGCGGAGGGCGAGCGCGGCGTCAAGCTGCGGGCCGACGGCTCCTGCGAGCTCGTCGCCGCGGCCGACGGTGACCTGCTCGTGCACGACGAGCACCAGGAAGTCGGGTCACTCGCCTTCGCGCTGTCGCGGATCTCGCACACTCCGCACGGGCCGACGCCGATCGGAATCTTCCGAGACGTCGAGCGCCCGGTCTACGACGAGCTGATGTCCGGGCAGCTCGAGACGGCGACGGCCGAGCGCGGAGAGGGCGACTTGAAGGCGCTCATCCACGCCGGCGACACCTGGGTCGTCTAGCCCAGGCGCGTCGTCGCGAAGATCGCCTGACGTAGAACGTCGCCTGCCGGTACGGCCGCGAGCGAGAAGACCGGGACCGGGCGACCACGGCTCCACGAGACGGAGACGTAATCGCCAAGCATTCGCCCCAGGGAGGTGTCGGCCATCCACGCCGGGAGCATCGGGAACGCGTTCAACTGTCTTGGCTGCGTCCATGTGGAG
>JBKPQP010000121.1:0-5526 GCA_046734155.1 Actinomycetota bacterium
CCAGAACATCCTGAACAGCGGCGTCCTCGAGTGCGGCGCGCCAGAGCCGGCGCAGCTCGGGTGGAGGCCCGGGCAGCACGACCGCGACCGCTCGACGGGTTTCGACCACGAGCCCTGGAGCGGTCCCAGCGATCCCGATCACGCGTCCCCCGGCGGGCACGGTCGCCTGCTTGCGCACTCCCTCCTCGAACTCTGCGTACGGCCTGCCGAGCCGCTCCGCGATCCGCCTCGACACGCCCTCGATTTCCTGCTCCAGCTCCGGCACCACCAGCGCCTCGAGCCCGGCGGCGTGGGCCAGCAGCTCGACGGTGCGGTCGTCGTGCGTCGGCCCGAGCCCGCCCGAGAGCACGAGCAGGTCGGCCTCCAGCCCCTCGCGGATCGCTGGCTCGAGCTCGTCCGGGTCGTCGCCGACGATCGTGATCGACGCCGGCTCCAGCCCGAGGCGAGTGAGCTCCTCGGCCAAGAAGGGCCCGTTGGAGTCCCGGCGGCTGCCGCGGATCAGCTCACTGCCGGTGACGAGGACCGAGGACCGCGGCTTCAAGCCGGCGCGGTCGCGAGCTGGACGTGCTTAGGCGTCACTTCGAGCCATCGACGAGACCCGGTCCCCGCGCCGGGAACGACCCGCGATTTGCCGTTGAGCTT
Source organism: Actinomycetota bacterium (assembly GCA_046734155.1). Lineage (GTDB taxonomy): Bacteria > Actinomycetota > Thermoleophilia > Gaiellales > Gaiellaceae > VAXT01. The sequence goes on from JBKPQP010000121.1 coordinate 643, forward strand.
CAAGCGGAGGTTCGCCGGGGCGAACACGTAGACCCAGAGATGGTGTCCGATGAAGCGGTGCCCCTTGCCGTTCTCGAGCGTGCCCTCGTAGACCGGCTTCCCCGTCCGCGAGCCGCGGTAGACGACGACGTACGCGCCGCCGCCGACTCCCCGCGCGACGAGGTTCGCCATCGGCTTCGGAGGCGCCTTCTTGGTCTTCTTCGGCTTCGTGTTCAGCGACAGGGCGCTGGTCTGGTTGCCCGGTCCGCCCCACACCCAGGCCGCGAAGACGAAGACCGTGAGGACGGCGATCACGGCGAGAGTGATCAGCACCGCCTTGTTCTGAAACGCGCCGCCCCGTCTGGGCCGCACGACGCGCGGCGTGAAGGCGCGCGCCTCTTCGTCCTCCTCGAACTCGCCCCGCACGTACCGCGAGTTGAACTCGTCGACGTAGAGCTGCCCGTCCAGGCCGAGGTAGTCCGCGTACGAGCGGAGGAAGCCCTTGACGTAGGTCTGCGCGGGCAGGACTTCGAACTGCTCGTCCTCCAGGGCGCGCAGGTACTTGCCGCGAATCTTCGTCGACTGCTCGATCTCCAAGAAGTCGAGCCCTTGCCGGAGACGAGCCTCGCGGAGGCTGTTGCCGATCTCGAACACCGGGACCCGAGTCTACGACAACACGTGGTAGTCGACGTAGTAGAAAGCCAGCGCGATCGTCCCGATCAGCGCGAGGTAGAGCCCGAGCCACCCGAGGATGCGTCCGAGGCGGGCCGGGACCGCACCCTTCGCGCGGCCGATTGTCCGCTCCAGGCGCCGGCGCGCCCGCCGTGCAAGCCGGATCGCCACGAAGCCGAAGACGGCCGCGACCGGAACCGCCCAGCCCGAATGGATGAGCCGCAGGTCGTTCCGGTAGTTCGTGATCAGGATCCCGACCGGGATCGCCGCGACTGCGAGCACGCCGAAGAGGAGCGCGAACCACGCGACCCGGTTACGCAGTCGAGCGCCGTTACTGCTTGACGTAGGGTCGGCCAACGGCTGCGGGCGGAGTCGAGCGGCCGATCACGCCGGCCACGGCGATGAGCGTGATCACATACGGAAGCGCCTGGAAGAGCGTCGCGGCCGTCTCCGAGTAGACAGGCAGACGGTAGGCGATCGCCGTCGAGAGCCCGAAGAGGAGCGCGGCCCCGAACGCGCCGAAGGGCCGCCAGTTCCCGAAGATGAGCGCCGCGAGCGCGATGAAGCCGCGCCCGGCGGTGACGTTCTCGTTGTAGGTGCCCAGGAAGCCCAAGGTCAGATACGCGCCGCCCGCTGCCGCGAGCATCCCGGAGAGGATGACCGAGAAATAGCGGAGCGCGTAGACGTTGATGCCGACGGTGTCCGCTGCGCGGGGATGCTCACCGCAGGCGCGGATGCGCAGGCCGAGCGGCGTTCTGAACATCACGAAGTACGACACGACGACGAGCGCCATCGCGGCCCAGATCATCAGGTTCAGGTGCCCGAAGGCCTCCGAGAAGAACCCGTTGTTGCTGTTGCTCGTCAGGTTCACGTCGGGGATCTGCGAGATGCCTGTCGGGACGTTGTTGCCGTGGTAGAGCTGGACGAAGCCGTACCCGGTGATCCCGAGCGCGAGGAAGTTCACGGCCACGCCGCTCACGATCTGGTCGGCGCGCAGGTGGATCGCGAAGATCGCGTGCACGAGCGCGAGGAGGCCCCCGGAGATGATCCCGATCACGAGCCCGCCGACCCAGCTGCCGGTCTTGTCGGCGCCCCAGATGCCCCAGAACGCGCCCATCAGCATCATGCCCTCGAGGCCGATGTTCACGACCCCCGAGCGCTCCGAGAACATGCCTCCGATCGCGGCGAAGGTCAGCGGCGTCGCGAACACGAGCATCGACGCGATCAGGCTCGCCGTGAAGACCTGATTCAGGTCGCCGGTGCTCGAGCGGGTGGCGAGAACGCCGAGGCCAACCCCGAGCAGCCCGACGACAACTGCGCCCCAGCCCGCTCGCCTGGCGCCCCTGCTCGCGGCGAAGACTCCTGCGAACGCGGCAAGGATTCCAAGGAGCGCCGGCCAGATCGGCGACCGGGTCGTGATCGGGGGGATCGCGGCCAGAAACGCGACCACGCCGAGCGCGAACCCGTACGCGGCGACCGCCTTCGGCCGCACGAAGCGCGCCGCGTCCAGTTGTCCGACGTACGTGCTCATGACGCAGCCTCCGCGGCGCGCTGCTTCGGCGTTCGCTTCCAGAGGCGCCCACCCGTGCGCCAGACCGCGATGATCAGGAGGTCGGCGCCGACGAAGAGGACGACGAGCCCCTGGATAAGCTCGGTCAGGTGGCCCGCGAGGCTCGGGTCGATCACGTTCGACTGCAGCCCGTGCGTCGTCCCGAACAGGAGCGCGCCGAAGAGGAGCGCGGCGAGGCCGACTCCGACGGCTGTGTTGCGCCCGAGCAGCGCGACCGCGATCCCGAGGAATCCGATGCTCGAGGCCTGGACGTCCGATGTCCCGACGTGGAAGAGGTAGCCGAGCATGTCGAGGCCGCCCGCGAGGCCCGCGAACGCCCCTGAGATGGCCATCGCGCGCACGTAGTTCGTGCGGACCTTGATCCCGCCGTACGCGGCCGCGTCGGGGTTGTAGCCGACCGCCCGCACCTCGTACCCGAGGGTCGTGCGGTTGAGGATCGCCCAGAAGACGATCAGCGCCGCGATCGCGACGAAGAACCCGATGTGCAGGCCCTGGAGCTCGGGGTCGCCCCAGAAGACGGGCAGCTTCGCGCTGTTCGCGATGTCCGCGGAGATCGGGATGTCGAGCGGCTTGTTCTCGGCGCCCTGGAGTGGCCCGCCCTGCTGGAAGAGCCAGACCCCGATCCAGAAGGCGATCCAGTTGAGCATGATCGTCGTGATCACCTCGTGGGCTCCGACGGCGGCCTTGAGGAAGCCGGCGATCGCGGCCCACGCGGCGCCTGCGAGCACAGCCGCGCCGATGCCGAGCAGGATGTGCAGCGGGCGGGTCATGTTGACGAAGCTCGTCCCGACCCAGCTCGCGACGAAGAGCCCCATGAAGTACTGGCCCTGGCCGCCGATGTTGAACAGGCCGCAGCGGAAGGCGAACGCGACGGCGAGCCCGGTCAGGATCAGCGTCGTCGTCTGCAGGAGCGTCTGCGTGAGGTTGTAGGGCGCCGTGTGCGCCGTGTCGACGTCCCAGGGATGCGCGATCCAGTTCAGCCCCGCGCCGTTCAGGATGTCCCGGTAGGCGAGGAGCGGGTTGTGTCCGGTGGCGAGCACGACGAGACCACCGATTACGAACGCGAGCACCGCCGTCGCCACTGGGAGGCCGATCCCACCCGCCCGTTGGAGGACGTCGAGCCGGCCGGCCACGGTCGTCGGCGGCGAGTCTGGGTCTGGAGCCTTCTGCGGGGCGAGCGCGTCGCTCACGCGGCGTCCTCCCGCTTCGCCCCGAGCATCTCCATCCCGATCGCTTCCTCGCTCGGCTGTTCGCCGTGCTCGCCAACGATCTCGCCCTCGTACATGACGAGGATGCGGTCGGAGAGCGAGAGGATCTCGTCCAGCTCGAGCGACACGAGCAGGATGGCGCGCCCCTCGTCCCGCTCCTCGACGAGCCGGCGGTGCAGGTACTCGATGGCACCGACGTCCAGGCCGCGAGTCGGCTGGGCCGCGATCAGCACCCTCGGGTCGCGGGAGATCTCACGCGCGGCGATGACCTTCTGCTGGTTTCCGCCGGAAAGCGCGGATGCCTTCGTGGTCGGCCCTCCGCCGCGCACGTCGAACTCCTGAATCAGGCGCCGCGCCAGCTCGATGAACCGTCGCGGGAAGATCCAGCCGTAGCGGGACATCGGTGGGCGATCGTAGTCGTGGAGCTGGGTGTTCTCGGCGATCGTGAACTCGAGGACGAGCCCGCGGCGCTGCCGGTCCTCCGGGATGTGGCCGAGGCCCGCGTCCAGCATGCGGCGCGCGGTCGGCCGCTCGACCTCGCGGCCCGCGATCACGACGCGGCCGCTCTCGCGCTTCCGTAGACCGGTGATCGCCTCGATCAGCTCGCTCTGGCCGTTGCCGTCGACGCCCGCGATGCCGACGATCTCGCCCGCGCGCACCGAGAGCGAGACGCCCTTCACGGCCGGGAGCCCGCGGTCGTCCAGCACGTGCAGGTCGTCGACGTCGAGGAGGACGTCTCCCTCGTGCGCAGCGGGCGGCTTCTCGACCCGCAGGAGCACCTCCCGTCCGACCATCATCCGCGCGAGCCCGGCCTCCGTCGCACCTTCGCGCGGCACGGTGTCGATCGTCTTGCCGCGCCGGAGGACGGTGATCCGGTCGGCGATCTCGAGCACCTCGTTCAGCTTGTGCGAGATGAAGATCACGGACAGCCCCTCGCGCGCGAGCGTCCGCAGGATCTCGAAGAGCTCGCCCGCCTCCTGCGGCGTCAGTACGGCCGTCGGCTCGTCGAGGATCAGCACGTCGGCGGCGCGGTAGAGCGCCTTCAGGATCTCGACCCGCTGCTCCTGGCCGACGCTGATGTTCTGCACCTTCGCCCGCGGGTCGATCGCGAGCCTGTACGAGCGCGACAGCTGCGCCACGCGCTGCTCGGCCGCCTCGCGGTCGAAGAACACGCCCTCGCGCGTCGGCTCGTTGGCGAGGACGATGTTCTCGGCGACCGTCATCACCGGGATCAGCATGAAGTGCTGGTGCACCATTCCGATCCCGCGCCGGATGGCGTCCTTCGCGGATGAGAACCGGACCGGCTCGCCTTTCAGCAGGATCTCGCCCTCGTCCGGCTGGTAGAGGCCGTAGAGGACGTTCATCAGCGTCGACTTCCCGGCGCCGTTCTCTCCCAGGATGGCGTGAACCTCGCCTCGTCTGAGGTCGAGGTTCACGCGATCGTTGGCGACGATG
>JBKPQP010000122.1:0-3998 GCA_046734155.1 Actinomycetota bacterium
GCTGGAACGGGCGCTACGGCAACGGGATTCGCGCGTTCTCGGGCCCGTACGTCGCCAGCGTGAAGGCGGTCAACGCCTTCGGCCCGAGCCAGCTCGAGCGCCGATTTCAGGTGCGCCGCGGCCGCTGACAAGCCGCATCGACCTTTTTTGCAACCTGTAAAGACTTCGTTCGGCGGGGTCATCCTGCGCTAGCGTCCGCGCGGTCCGTGCTGCGCAGAACAGCCATAACTGCCCTGCTCTTTGCGGTACTTGCGGCCCCGGCGCACGCCGGCAAGGTCTCGTTGATGCCCGGGGTGTCCTACGAGCGCCAGGTCCGGTTCACGCCGAGCGGCCCGGTGGTCGTCCACATTCTGCGCGCGCCACGGCCGGGAGGCCTCTACGCCCTTCGGCCGCTGCTCTCGAATGGCACGCTGCTTGGCCGCGAGACCGTCACGTCGATGCAGAAGCGAGCCGCGGCGAGCGCGAACGTTGCTGGTGTCAACGGAGACCTCTTCACTTGGGACGAGGGTCTCCCGAGCGGGATGCTGATGCAGTCGGGAGTACTCGAGGCGCCTCCGCATTCGCGTCGCTCGACCCTCGGCATCACGGATGACGGCAGCCTGATCATCGATCGGGTGACGATGCTCGGCCAGTGGCAAGGCTCCAGTCAGGTGTGGAAAGCATTGAACGGCCTCAACCAGCGGCCCGCCGCGCAGGGGATTTCGCTCTTCACGCCGGTCTGGGGCGACAACACTCCCCAGGCGAGCGGCACGGTCGAGGTCGTGCTCGAGCCCTTCCCGCCTGCAGCGCCGTTCACCGACCTGGCTGGCACGGTGGTCGACGTCAAGACCGGCGGGCGCACGCCGATCCCACGCGACGGGGCAGTCCTCGTCGCTCGCGGAACATCTGCGAACCGTCTGGCTGCGGAAGCCGTGCTCGGTGAGCAAATGCTCGTCAAGCTCGTACTGCGCCCGCAGTGGGGGGCGGTCGTCGACGCGATCGGGGGCGGCCCGCTGATCGTCCGCGACGGCCAGCCCGTCTTTGCGGCGCTGGAGGACTTCGCGCCGAGCCAGATCAACCCGCGCAACCCGCGCACGGCGGTCGGCCAGCTGGCGGACGGCCGGATCGTGATGGTCGCTGTCGACGGCAGGCGATCCGGGTACAGCGTCGGGGTCACGACCTTCGAGCTCGCCCAGCAGCTCGTCCGTCTGGGAGCTGTGACGGGCACCGCGCTCGACTCCGGCGGCTCGACGACGATGGCCTTCAACGGGAAGCTGCTCAACCGGCCGTCCGACCCGGGAGGCGAGCGCGCGGTCTCGGACAGCCTCGACGTCTTCTACTACGGCGTCGTGATCCCGCAGGCGCCGAAGCCGGTGCTCTCGCCGAACGGGGACGGCGTGGCAGAGACGCAGACGCTCAGTTACAAGCTCGTCCGGCCCGCGACCGTGACCGCGAGCCTGATCGGCCCCGACGGGATCCCGCGCCAGACCGAGACCGGACAGCGCGAGCCGGGCACGTATCGAACAACGTGGTCCGGCCGCACGCCCGGCGGAGCTCTCGAGCCCGAAGGCCGCTGGCGCTGGGTCGTGAATGCGCTCGACGACCAGGGCCAGCACTCGAAGGTCGAGCGCCGCTTCTACCTGAACCGGACGCTCGGCTTCCTTCGCGTGCGGCCGACGCGGGTCGTCGTGCACCGGCGCGGCGGAAAGCTCCGGGTCGGCTTTCGCCTTGCACATCCGGCAGTCGTGACGGTCACGATCCGAAACGCGCGCGGCGGGCGCGTGAAGACGATCCGCCGCCGCCTCGGCTCGGGCCGGCGTACGATCAGCTGGAACGGGCTCTACGGCAACGGCGTCCGCGCCTTCACTGGTTCGTATACGGCGAACGTGCGGGCGGCGAACACGTTCGGGCTCACGGAGCTCGAGCGGCGCTTCCTGGTGAAGAGAGCCCGCCGGTAGGCAGCTAGGCTCCCGCGGGTGCTGCTGGCCTCCCTTTCCAGCTCTCTGACGAACTTCATCGGCGACCACGGGCTCTACGCCGTGTTCGCGTTGATGCTGATCGACTCGGTCCTCCCGGCCGCGAGCGAGCTCGTGATGCTCTACGCGGGCGTCCTCGCCTCGGGCGCGCTGCCGGGGCAGGACGTTGTCCTCTTCGGACACCAGATCGACTCCCACTTCTGGGGGTACGTCGCGGTCGCCGCCGCGGGCGTCGCTGGTCAGACCGTCGGCTCGATCATCGGTTGGGCAATCGGGCTCTACGGCGGGCGGCCGTTGGTCGAGCGGCACGGCCGCTGGCTTCACCTCGGGCCGGAGAACCTCGACAGGGCGGAACGCTGGTTCGACCGCTGGGGCGACTGGGCGGTCTTTCTCGGCCGCATGACGCCCGTCGTGCGCTCGTTCGTCTCGATCCCGGCCGGGCTCGCGCGCATGCCGCTCGGGCGCTTCACGCTCTACTCGGTGCTGGGCACGATCCCGTGGTGTTTCGGGATCGCCGGAGCGGGCTGGGCGCTCGGCTCGAGCTGGGAAACGTTCCATCACGACTTCCGCTACGTCGAGGTGCTCGTCGGCGTCGGCGTCCTGGCGCTCCTGGTCTGGTATCTCCGTCGCAGACGCACGACTAAGATGAGCCGCCGTGCCTCAGATCCCGCTCGTTGACGTCAAGGCGCAGTACGCGCCGCTGCTAGACGAGCTGAAGGAGCGAATCGCCGAGGTCCTCGACTCGGGGCGGTTCATCCTCGGCCCGAACGTGCGCGCCTTCGAGGAGGAGGCGGCCGCTTACCTGGGGGTCGAGCACGCGATCGGGGTCGCGAACGGGACGGACGCACTCGTGATCGCGCTCGATGCGCTCGACGTCGGGCCCGGCGACGAGGTGATCTGCCCGACGTTCACCTTCTACGCGACCGCGGAGTCGATCGCGCGCCGCGGGGCGAAGCCGGTGTTCGTGGACATCGACGCGCGGACGATGAACCTCGACGCTGCCGACGTGCGCGCGCGCGTGACCGGGCGGACGAAGGCGATCATCCCGGTCCACCTGTTCGGACGGCCTGCGGCCCTCGGCGAGCTGGCCGAGCTCGGCATCCCGATCGTCGAGGATGCTGCGCAGGCATTCGGCGCGCGTGGCGCGAGTACAACAGGGCTGATTTCGACCTACAGCTTCTTCCCGACGAAGAACCTGTTCGCGCTCGGCGACGGCGGGCTGATGACGACGAACGACGGCGAGCTCGCCGATCGCATTCGCCTCCTGCGCTTCCACGGCTCGAAGGCGAAGAAGGACTTCGAGCTGATCGGTTACAACTCGCGGCTCGACGAGCTCCAGGCCGCCGTGCTGCGTCTCTTCCTGCCGCACGTCGAGGAGTGGAACCGCCTCCGTCGCGAGGCCGCGGCGCGGTACGCGGAGCTCGGCCTCGGCGAGGTCTGCGAGCTGCCCGGGGACGAGCTCGGCCACGTCTACCACGTCTACGTCGTGCGCTCGGCCGAGCGCGACCGGATCCACGAGCACCTCGCAACCGCCGAGATCGCGTCGAGCACGTACTACGAGACGCCGCTCCATCGCCAGCCGGCTCTGCGCCGGTTCGGCCAGGCCCAAGGCGACTTCCCGGAGACGGAGCGCGCCTCGCGTGAGAACCTCGCCCTACCGATGTGGGCTGGGATCGGAGCAGACGTGCAGGAACGCGTCGTCTCGGCCGTAAGAGAGGCTGTATCTCTGGAGGCCGTTCGATGAGATTGCCGGTGAACCGGCACCGGATCTGGCAGATGGCCGCCGACGGCGTCCTGATCGCCATCGCCTGGCTACTCGCGTTCCAGCTCCGCTTCGACTCGTTCGAGAAGATCCCGCCGTTCTACGAGAAGCTCGTCAACTGGCAGACGGTGCTGCTCGTGGTTGCGATCAAGCTCGCGGTCTTCACGGCGTTCGGCTTCTACAACCGCTGGTGGCGCTACGTCTCGACGCGCGACATGTGGGGCGCCGCGCGGGGCGTCACCGTCGGATGCCTCGCGGCGAGCCTGGTCGTCTACTTCTTC
>JBKPQP010000123.1:0-4478 GCA_046734155.1 Actinomycetota bacterium
CTTCGAGGCGCGCCTGCGCTCGGACGACACCATCGAGGCCGACGAGCTCGTGTCGCGGCTCGGCGAGCTCGTCGTGGTCGACGCCCGCTTCGCGGAGCGTTGGAGAGGCGAGCCGAACCCGATCGACAAGGTGCCGGGCCGCATCCCGGGCGCACTCAACGCGCCGTGGAACGAGCCTCTGCCCGATTTACCGCCGGGCGAGCTCGTCGCCTACTGCGGATCGGGCGTGACGTCGTCCGTGACGGTGCATCGCCTCGCACTCTCCGGCCGGGACGTAAAGCTCTACCCCGGCTCGTGGAGCGAGTGGGAGCAGCAGCCCCAGCTCCCGATCGAAAGAAACTAGGCCGTCGAACCCTCTAGATCGGGCAGGTACTGGCGCCACCCGTGCGGGATCTTCGGCGCGGCGAGGCGGATGAAGAGCACGGGCTGGGGCGGCTTCGGCGGCCGCCGGAGCTCCATCGAGGCTTCCTCGAGGAGGCGGTTCCCCTTCTTCAGGTTGCACGGCGCGCAGGAGGTGACGACGTTCTCCCAGACGGAATCACCGCCCCGGCTACGGGGCACGACGTGGTCGAGCGTCAGCCGCCCGGAGGTCGTTCCGCAGTACACGCAGCGCCAGCCGTCGCGCGCGAACAGGGCCCTGCGGGAGATCTTCCGCTGGACCGCACGCGGCACCTTCACGTACTGGACGAGCCGGATTACGTGCGGCCAGGGGTACGTGCTGCTGGCTGAACGGAGCGGCTGCTCGAGCTCCTCGATCACCTCGGCCTTGCCCTTGAACACGAGCACATGCGCCCGTCTCACAGACGTCACGTTCAGCGGCTCGTAGCTCGCGTTCAGGACGAGAACCTGCGACATCGCCCGAAAAATGTAGCTACTGGTCGAGAAATCGCGATGGCTTTTAGGATTCGACCGTGGGGTTGAGCGCGGCTGCGTGGATCGCAATCGGCGCGGCTTGTGCGGCCGTCGTCGCCCTCGGGGTGAGCGCGTACCTTTTCGTGCAGATCAGGCGCGTGCGCGCCAACCAGCTCGTCCTGCTCGGCGGCGGGAAGGACGATCTCGTCGACTTCGCCGTATCGCTCCAGGCGCGCATGGACGACCTGCACGGCGCGGTCTCGGAGGTCGCGGCCGCTCTGTCGCGGGTCGATCGGCGCGTCGACGGCTCGATCACGAACACGTCGCTCATCCGCTACGACGCCTACGAGGGCGCGGGCGGACACCAGTCGGCCTCGATCGCCCTCCTTGACGCGAGCCGCACCGGAGTCGTCCTCAGCGCCATCCAGGGCCGCGACTACGCGCGGATCTACGTGAAAGAGCTCGAGCGCGGCCAGCCCAACGTCGCTCTCTCGCCGGAAGAGCAGGCAGCAGTCGAAAAGGCGATGGCCGGTTAGCTGACTGAGAACTGAACTGGATAGTTCGCGGAGTTGTTGCTCGTGTTCGTCTCGCCCGGGACCGGGTCGACCTCGACCGTGAGTGACGTCTTCTGATCGAGCGGCGGCAGACCGAGCCCGCTGAAGGAGACGCTCTCCTCGTTGCCCGAGTCGATGAGCGGGATCGTCTTGCGCGACTTGATCGGCTTCGGGCTCTGCTGAATCGTGAGCGTCACGCGCAGGCCGACCTCCTGCGCGCAGCCCGAGTTCTTCACGGTGACCTGGAACACGAGGTCGGTGCTCAACGGAATCGTGTTCAGGCTGCTCTCGGACAGCTCCTTGCCGCTCGGGAGCGCCTTCGTCGAGACGAGCCCGGTGCCACGCGGCGTGCAGTTGGTGCCGCCACCGGACGCCGTGCCGTGGATGCGCTGCCACAGCGACTTCATCGAGGCCGTCGTGGCGATGTCCGGGTTCGCGAGGAAGACCGAGTCGGGAACGTTCACGCCGGTGACGCCGAGCCGCTGCAGCTCGCTCTTCGTCGGCTCCTTGAACAGGTCCGCCCAGATCACGTCGCTCGCGATCATCCGCTGCATCTGGACCGCGAGCTCGGCTCCGGCCGTGCCCGCGTTCTTCGACGACGCCGTGCTCCGGAACGCGTCCGTCATGCCCCTCAGCCCGTTCGTGCGCAGGTCGAAGGCATCCAGCATGTGCGCGTCCTCGTCGCGGAGACGGCCCGGCGGGCTGAGCCCACGTGCGGCGGAAGCGATCTGCTCCTGCTGCCGCGCCAGGCCCGCGAGCTCGTTCTCGACGTCCGACTCCTTCGTTCCGCGCGTCGTCAGCAGCGTGTTGAAGCTCCGGCCGAGGCGCTGCGACTGCTGCCCGTAGTCGGCGACCTTCTCGACGTAGTGGCGGTAGGCGTCCTTCCGCTTGTCCTCGCGGCACCCATTCACCCACAGGACGAGCAGGAGCACGATCAGGATCGCGAAACTGATCAGCCCGATCAGGCGCAGGAGCGGCGTGAGGCCGGTCGGGGGGCGTACGGGCGGGCGCGGCCCTCGCCGCGGGCGTTCCTCTGGTGCCTCCCTGGTGTCCGACTCCTCGAAGAAGTCGAACTCGATGTCGTCTCGCTCGCTCATCAGCGCTCGCTCAACAGGGCTCGGAGCCGCGTCACTGTACCGCCTCGCCCGGTCGGTGCAGGAGTTTTGCACGACAGAGCCAAGGGGGTGCAACGGTGTCGAGCGCCGTCGAACCCGTCGCCTCGAACGGCCTCATCCTGGACCGGTATCGGCCCCTGCGCCCGCTCGGGAGCGGTGGCTCCGGGTCGGTGTGGCTCGTCCGCGACGAGCTTTCCGGCGAGCAGTTCGCGCTGAAGATCATCGCGCGGGAGGGTCGCGCCGCTCCTCGGGCCGAGCGCGAGGCCGAGGCGGCGTCGATGCTGCGCCACCCGCACTGCCTGCGCGCGTATGGGCTCGAGGTCGACGACAAGCATCTCTACATCCCGTACGAGTACGTCCCGGGCGACACGCTGCGGCAGGCGCTGCGTCGACACCAGCTCGGAGACGAGGGGGCCGTGGAAGCGGCCGCCCAGGTACTCGAGGGGCTCGCCTTCGCTCACGCTCGCGGCATCGTGCATCGCGACGTGAAGCCGTCGAACGTGCTGCTCGCCGAGGAGGAGCGCGTCTCGGTGCGACTCTTCGACTTCGGGCTGGCTCTGATGGCCGACGCCGACACGCTCACCGCTGTTGGAGACGTCCCCGGAACGCTGGCGTACATCTCGCCCGAGCGGCTGCACGGGCAGGAGGCCGGCCCGCCGGCGGACGTGTGGGCGGTCGGGGTGCTGCTCTGGGAGGCGCTCGCCGGGCACCATCCGTTCTGGCGCACGTCGCCGCTCGAGACCGGTGAGGAGATCAAGACCGGCGCGCCGTCCATCCGGGTCGCGCGGCCCGACCTGCCGGACCGCCTGATCGGCGCAGTCGACGCAGCGCTATCGGTCGATCCCGAGCGGAGGCCGACCGCCTCGACGCTTGCGGTCGATCTCCGCGAGGCATGGCGCGAGCGCTCTCGCGGGCAAGCTTCGACGCGGACGCGCGCGCGGGTCGATCGCCGGAAACTGGTCGAGCGCTTCGCGCCGGCTACGCTGGCCGGCCTGGGCGTGGCCTGGATCGCGTCTGCACTGCCCTTCTATCCGGCGCTCTGGCCCGGTCTGCTCGCCGCGCTTGCCGCCGCGCTGGCGTTCGTCCGCCCCAAACTCGGGCTCGCACTGGCGCTGACAGTTCCAGTGTTTCCGCTCGGAAACATCTCGTTCGGGCTCGCGGTGCTCTATGCGGCGGTCGCCGCAGCATGGTTCGTGATGAGTTGGGGCGATGCGCGCTGGGGGCTGCTGTTCTGCTCGGGGATCGTGCTCGGGCCGCTCGGCCTCCTCGGGCTCGTCCCGCTCGTCGCGCTGCAGGCACGTGGTTTCGTCAGGCGCTCCTTGCAAGCCGCCGGCGCGGTCTTGTTCGCCGGCGCCGTCGCGGCGACCCGAAGCGCGCCCGTGCCCTTCGCGGACGTCTCCGCGCCTTCACTCGGGATCGCCGCAAGCGAGCATCCCTTCGCGGTTCTGCAGGCCACCTGGCACTGGCTGCTGGGCGTGCCGGCGCTGGGTCTCGAGGCGCTGATCCTCGCCGCAGCTGCCGCGCTCATCCCATTCGCCGTTCGCGGGTCCGACCTGACGATCGCGATGTTCGCGGGCGCACTGCTCACCGCTACGCTCGCCGCCGCCCCAACCTCGAGCGCGCTTCCGCTGGTGCTGAGCGGCTGGGCGATCTACGTCGCGCTGACCCTGATGTCCCGCAAGCTTCCACGGGACGACACAGAACGACGCACATTCGGCGCGATTCTGAGAGTGACACGTGCGGGTTTCGCCGATAGGCTCAAAGTGGTGGGTGGTCAGCGGCGGCCCCGACCCCGACCGAGGCACCGAATTCCAGCCGCAGGCGCCCGGTAAAATCGTCGGCGGGGTAAACCCTCGGCTGTGACCGTGCTTCGAAACATCGAGCAGAAGATCGAGGCGCTATTCGAGGGCGTCTTCGGCCGAGCGTTCCGGACCCATGTCCAGCCGGTCGAGCTGGC
>JBKPQP010000124.1:0-8122 GCA_046734155.1 Actinomycetota bacterium
TCGGCCCGACCAAGCCCGTCAGACCGTCGAGGAGGCGGCGACGATCTACGACGAGATCGGAGAGCCCTATGCGCGAGTGAACAACTGCGGGCGAGTCCTGGGTCGGATCGAGATGCTCTACGGCGACACGGCCCAGGCGGCGACGACGTTCGCGCATTGTTGCGAGGCATTCGACCGAATGCACGACAAAGCTGGCCTTTCGACCTTGGCTGCAAAGCTCGCCGATGCCCTCTATTCAGGTGGTCGCACCGAGGAGGCCGCGGCTTGGCTCGAGGTCGCGCGCAAGAACGCCGGAGTGCACGACGTAAGCGCTCAGTACACATGGCGGCGCGTGCAGGCCAAGCTCGACGCGCGCAATGGCGGCCATGAAGCTGCGCAGAGCATCGCCCTCGAGGCCGCACGCATTGCCTCGCGTACCGACGCGCTCAACGATCACGGCCAAGTGCTGCTCGATCTCGCCGAAGTGCTCGCTCTCGGAGGGCAGCGGAGCGAGAGCGCGCAGCACGTCGAACAAGCCATCGAGCTCTTCGAGCGCAAGGGCAATCTCGTCTCGGCCCGAGCGGCCCGCGCCCTGCTCAACGGGCTGACGGTCGCCTAGCCGACACACGAAGAGCCCCTGCTCGGGGCTCTCCGTTGAGCGGCGCTCGAACCCTTCATCAAGGGCCACCGCCGCCTCCGCCGTAGTTGGCCATCACGGCCGCGATCGCGACGTTGGCGAGGAAGATGAGAATCCTCGGAAGCACGGGGGTCACCTCCTTTCGCGCCCCCGCACTCGGACCACGGCCGGTCGGCCGGATCACGGCTGCCTTTCGGAGGGCCACAGGGCCCCGACTGGTGAGGTGCCGAGCGGCTCGGGGGCCTGCTCGGTTAGTGCTCCGAGCCTAGGTCCAAAGGCGTCTCGGCGTAAGCGGGCAGGCCCGGGACCAGCGGCGGTGACTGCCCCGATCTTCTGCTCCTGCGCACCCGGAGGCGACGATGGGGATCGAGCACGCTATTTCGGTGGTGACCCTCGCCCCGGCTCAGGGCTTCCCCCGTTGTTTCACCGAACGCTTCGTGTGACGATTTGCACGTGCGCGTCAGGTATTTCCAGGCACTGGCCGTCGCCGTCGGAGGGATCCTCGGGCTCGTCGCCTACCACGTCCAGGTCGAGAACCTCGGCCTCGCAACGACGCACGTTCGCGCCGCGGCGAGCGTGGTTGCCGCCTGGACGTTCCTGGCAGCCGGAATCGCGGTTTGGGTGCGGCAGCCGCGCAGTTGGCTCGGTCCGCTCATGGTTGCGACCTGCTTCGCCCTCCTCGCTCGCCAGCTGAGATACAGCCACGACGCGTTCGCCTTCACCCTCTTCTTCGCATTCGGTGAACTGGGCTACGCCTTGATTGCGCACTCCGCGCTGGCGTATCCCACTGGACGCGTGACGGATCGCAGCGAGCGTCGATTCCTGCAGGTGACGTATGCGGCCGTGCTCGCGTTCCCGCTGGCGATCCTGCTCGTGCACAACGAGGGGGTCCGCCTGCGCTACTTCGATCAGTACCCGCGCAGGAGCCTGCTCCTGGTCTCAGGGCAGGACGGTCTGGCTCGCTTCCTCGAGAACGCGTACGCGGTTGTCGCGTACGGAGCTCTCGCCGCGCTCTTCATCGTGCTCGTCTGGAGGAGGCTCGCGCACGCCACCCCCAGGGCGCGCTGGATCCTCACCCCGGTGCTGCTGGGCGTCGTCGTGGCGGCCGTGTGGGCGGTGTACAACAGCATCGTCGAGTTCTCTTCGCAGCCCCCCGCCTTCGTCGCGCACAACGTCTTCTGGTGGCAGATTGCGGGGCTCATCGCTTTGCCGGTCGCGCTCTTCTTCGGGCTGGCCAGGGCTCGCCTGGCACACGCAGACGTCGGCGACCTCGTGCTGCGACTCGAAAAGACGCCCCCGGGCGCGATCCGAGACGCGCTCCGAGAAGCACTCCACGATCCGACGCTCGATGTCGTCTTCTGGCTGCCCGAACGTGGTGAGTACGCCGACAGCAATGGCCGCCGGGTGGAGCTGCCCGCGGACGGGAGAGACCGCGCCGTCACCCTCCTCGCCAACGACGACGGCGAGCCAATGGCTGCACTCGTCCACGATCCCACCCTGCTTCACGAGCCTGAGTTGATCGACTCTGCCGCCGCAGCCGCTCGTCTCGCGCTCGAGAACGCACGGCTGCACGCCGAAGTGCAGGCGCAGCTCGCGAAGGTCAAGGAGTCCCGCGCGCGGATCGTCGCGGCGGGCGACGAGCAACGGCGCAGAATCGAGCGCGACCTTCACGACGGCGCGCAGCAACGACTTGTCGCGCTCGCGCTCGAGCTGAAGAGCGCCGAGCGGCGACTGGACGGCCATGCCGACCCGGAAGTCGAACGCCTGCTCGCGTCAGCCGCCGACGAGGTGCAGGTCGCCGTCGAGGAGCTCCGCGAGCTCGCCGGCGGCATCCACCCGGGAATCCTCACGCAGGGCGGTCTCGGCGTCGCTCTGGCCACATTGGCCAGCAAAGCGCCGGTTCCGGTCGTGGTGGACGCCGACGTCGACCGTCTCCGCCCCGAGCTCGAGGCGACGGCGTACTTCGTCGCCTCCGAGGCGTTGACGAACGTCGCCAAGCACGCGCACGCGAAGTCGGCGACTTTGCGAGCTCGGGTCGACAACGGAAAGCTCGTGGTGGAGGTCGCCGACGACGGCGTCGGCGGGGCGGCTCCGGACGGCGGAACGGGTCTGCGCGGGCTCGCCGACCGTGTCGAAGCACAAGGCGGACGCCTCCGGATCGAAAGCCCGCCCGGAGGAGGAACGCGCGTGACCGGGGAGATCCCGTGCGCGTCGTGATCGCAGAAGACTCGGCGCTCCTGCGCGAGGGCCTGGCGAGGATCCTCGCGGAGGGCGGCTTCGAGGTGGCCGCGCAGTGCGTGAACGCGGACGAGCTACGGGATGCCGTGCGTAGAAGGAAGCCCGACGTCGCAGTCGTCGACGTGAGGATGCCTCCGACACACACCGACGAAGGGGCGCGCGCGGCACGGGAGATCAGGGAGGAGCATCCCGAGATCGGCGTTCTCCTGCTGTCCCAGATCGTCGAAGCGGCACATGCGCTCGCGCTGTTCAGCGAGCGCCCCGAAGGGTTCGGCTACCTCCTCAAGGACCGCGTACTCGAGATCGACGACTTCCTCGAGGCGGTGAGGCGCGTCGCGCGTGGAGGGACCGCAATCGATCCGGACGTGATCGCGCAGCTGCTCGGACGTCCACGGGACGACGACCCGCTCTCGGAGCTGACGCCGCGCGAACGAGAGGTGCTTGCCCTAATGGCCGAAGGCCTCTCGAACCGCGGGATCTGCAGCCGCCTCTTCCTGAGCCCGAAGACGGTCGAGGCCCATGTGAAGAACATCTTCATGAAGCTCGGGCTGATGCCGGCGCCCGACGACCACCGCCGAGTCTTGGCGGTGCTCGCGTTCCTACGGTCCTAGCAGGAGTCCGGAGTTCGCCAGATAACATCTCGGGTCGTGGCGAGGATGCTGTTCCGGCTGCCCGACGCGGCCAACGTGATCGAGAACCCGACTCCCGCGGAGGTCAGGGAGCTCGCGGCGCAGATGCCAAACGCGCAGCCCACCGGCTACGGGAACCTCAACGTCCAGACCGACGTCGTGTCGCGCTCGAAGCGCTCGACCTTCATCGTCACCGACGAGCCCGATGGGCAGAACCAGGCGATCACGCGCGAGGAAGGCCTCAACTGGGCCGAGGCCCAGGACGCGTACGTCGCGGAGCAGGACATGGTCGTGATCGACGGTTACATCGGCAACGACCCGGACTTCCGCACGCCCGCGCGGCTCTACATCGAGGCGGCGAACGCGAACATCGCCGCCATGCAGCAGCAGCTCTACTTCACTCCGGAAGACGGCGAGCACGAGCCCGAGCTGACGGTCGTCTACACGCCGAACCTGAAGGCGGAGGGCTACCCGGACGACCGGCTGATCGCCGTCGACCTCGAGCAGGGCGTGACTCGCGTCTTCAACTCCGACTATTTCGGCGAGTCGAAGAAGGGCGGGCTGCGCATGTGGAACAAGGTTGTCTACGACCGTGGCGGCCTGCCGCTGCATGCAGGCTGCAAGATCATCCCGACGCCTGCCGGCCGCAGGGTCGGGTTGATCGTCGGCCTCTCCGGCACCGGCAAGACGACGACGACCTTCACGCGGCAGAACGGCTCGTTGCCGGTTCAGGACGACTTCGTGGCCTGGATGCCCGACGGTCGGATCATGGCCACCGAGAACGGCTGCTTCGCGAAGACGTTCGGCCTCAACCCGGACGACGAGCCGACGATCTACGGCGCGGTTACGCAGCCCGACTCGTACCTAGAGAACGTGTCGCAGCATGGCGACGAGGTCGACTTCTACGACACGAGCTACACGCCGAACGGGCGCGCGACGTTCCCGTTCGGCGTTATCGAGTCGGGCGTGGACGAGGAGGTCGACGAGGCGCACTTCCTGCTGATCCTGAATCGAAACGAGAACATCATTCCGGCCGTCGCCAAGCTCGAGGGGCCGCAGGCAGCGGCCTTCTTCATGCTCGGCGAGACGCAGGGCACCAGCGCGGGCGGCGCCGACGAAGCGGGCGTGTTCCTGCGCGTGCCAGGTACGAACCCGTTCTTCCCGATGCTCCACGACCTCCAGGGCAATCGCTTCCTCGAGCTGCTCGAGGAGCACCCGCTCGAGGTCTATTTGATGAACACAGGGCGCGTCGGCGGCCCCGAGGAAGACGAGCGCTCGAAGAAGGTCAGGATCAAGCACTCGTCAGCGATTGTGAAGGGCATCGCCGAGGGGACGATCGAGTGGGTCGAAGATCCCGACTTCGGATACCTGGTCGCCGCTTCGGTGCCCGGGATCGGCGCCGAGGACATCGACATCCTCCAGCCGCAGCGACGCTACGAGGAGACTGGTCGCAAGCAGGAGTGCGACGAGGGCATCGCGCGCCTCAAGGACGCGCGCGCGGAGTTCCTCGCGAAGTTCCCGAGCCTCTCGGCCGAGATCGTCGACTCGGTTCACTAGCAGGCGATCGCACGAGTAGCGCGAATCCGTCTGGGTGTCGGACCGCGCCTTCATCGACCGGTTCCTCGACTCGCCCGAGCTCTCTGACGCGACCCGTCGCGCGTACCGCGTGGACGTCGAGGAGTTCGCCGGCTGGCTTCGGAAGCGGGGCCAGTCGCTCGAGGACGTCGACGCCGCGACGTTGAGTGCGTACACGGGCGAGCTCGGAGCG
Source organism: Actinomycetota bacterium (assembly GCA_046734155.1). GTDB lineage: Bacteria > Actinomycetota > Thermoleophilia > Gaiellales > Gaiellaceae > VAXT01. Next base: position 5,252 of record JBKPQP010000124.1, read on the forward strand.
GCGCGTCCGGGGCGGAACCCGGGCAAGCTCGCTCCCTCGACGATCGCGCGCAAGCTGGCCGCGGTGCGGGCACTGCTCCGTTTTTCGCTCGGGGCTGGACGAGTGCCGGACGGGCAGCTCGGACCGAGACGCGCTCGCCGTCTGCCGGATGCACCCAAGGCCGATGAGGTCGACGCCGTGCTCGATCAGCACGCAGCCGCCGATCCGCTCGCGCTCCGCAATCGCGCGCTGCTCGAGCTCGTCTACTCGGCCGGGCTGCGCAGCCGCGAGGCGGTCGACCTCGACCTCGCCGACGTCGACTTCGAGCAGGAGGCCGTGCGCGTGCGCGGCAAGGGCAGCAAGGAACGCGTCGTGCCGCTCGGCGAGGAGGCCGCGTACCGACTACGCCTCTATCTGGACGAAGCGCGTCCCGGCCTCGTCAACGGGGCCGAGGATGCGTTGTTCGTCTCCGCCCGCGGGCGGCGCCTGGACACGAGCACGATCAGGCGGCTCTTCCCGCACCCGCACCGCCTGCGGCATGCGTTCGCCACGCATCTGCTCGAGGGCGGCGCCGACCTGCGCGTGATCCAGGAGCTGCTCGGCCACAGCTCGCTGTCGACAACGCAGACGTACAGCCACGTGGACGGGAAGCGTCTGCGGAAGGTCTATGACCGCGCCCACCCGAGATCCTGAAGTCGAGGCCTTCCTGGCGGTCTCGGCCGCGCGGCTCGCTCCGAGGACCGTCGAGGCCTACCGGCGTGACCTAGCCGCGCTGACGGACTTCCTCGGCCGCAAGCCCTCTCGAGCCACCCGCGAGGAGCTCGAGCGCTACGTCGCCGAGCTGCGCGCTCGCGGGCTCGCGGCGACCACGATCGCCCGTCGCATGGCCGCTGTCAGGTCGTTCTTCCGCCATCAGGTCCTGATCGGGGCCCAGACCGAGAACCCCGCCGCCGACGCCGGCCTTCCACGTCGTGCGCGCCGGCTGCCGCGCACGCTCTCGCCCGGTGAGGCCGAACGGCTCGTCGAAGCGGCGAACGGCACGGCGCCGCGCGATCTCCGCGACCGGGCGCTCGTCGAGCTCCTCTACGGCGCAGGCCTGCGAGTCAGCGAGGCGGTCGGCCTCGAGCGAAACGGCGTCGACCTCGAGGAGCGCCTCGTCCGCTCGATCGGCAAGGGCGGCAAGGAGCGAATCGTCCCGCTCGGGCGTAGTGCCGCCGACGCGCTCCGTCGCTACCTGAGCCGCGGCCGGCCGTTCCTCGACAAGCGCCACCGGCCGGAGCTGTTCCTCAACGCCAAGGGCGGACCGCTCACACGCGCGGGCGCGTTCCTCATCCTCCGCCGCCTGGCCGAGAAAGCAGGCCTCGAGCCGACGCGTATCCACCCGCACCTGCTCCGCCACTCGTTCGCGACGCATCTGCTCGAAGGAGGCGCCGACCTCCGGAGCGTCCAGGAGATGCTCGGGCACGCGGACCTCGCCACGACCGAGCTCTACACGCACGTCACCGACCGCCGGCGCCGAGAGGCGTATTTCTCGGCTCACCCGCATGCGAAGAGAAGGCTCAAGGTTTCTGGTGGCGCGCCGATGGCAACACCTAAGAAAGATGGCTCACCTTGATCCGCAGATGGCATCGCTCTTCGCGCTCACGAGTGGCGTCGGCTACCTGATGGTCATGAGCGGCATCGGCAAGAGCATGCTCGACTGGAAGCGCCGACGCTCGTGCCCATCCTGCGGCCGCACGCCCTGCTCCTGCAGCTAGCGCCGAACCGCCGCTTTCTTCCGCAGCTGTTCGCCGACCTTGCCCGCCGCCGCACGCAGCTCGCGGTTCTGCTCGTCGTCGTCGGCGATCGTGCTCAGGATCAGGATCGTCTCGCGCTGCGGCGAGCCGTTGTTCAGGCAGAAGATCGCCAGGCGCCGCACGGCCTGGTTGTCGTCGTGTGAGGCGAGCTCGTGCAGCAGCGGCCGCACGTTGTTGACGAGCCCGGGATGCTCGCGCGAGAGGAGCTCCAGCGAGATCAGTGCAGACCCGCGGCAGGCCGGGCTTTCATCGTCGAGGCCCCGCCGCAGGAGCTCGACCTTCTGGCGGAAACGGAACTGGCCGATCGCGCGATACGCGACCGCACGCTCCCGGTAGTCGGGCGAACGAGCCGCTGCCTCGAGCTCGTCCTGCCACTTCGTCCGTAGCTCGGCGACCTCGCGCTCCGAGCCCTGTTCCGCGAGCGAGGCCGCCTCGGCGGCGGCTGACGCGAGCTCAGACAGCGGACAGCGAACGCGGCTCGGGGCCGACATAGCGGTCTGCCGGCCTGAACAGCCGCCCGGTCTGCTTCTGCTCGAGGATGTGCGCCGACCAGCCGGCCACGCGCGAGCAGGCGAACATGGCGGGAGTCAGCTCCGGCGGAACATCGGCCGCATCGAGCAGCACGGCCGAGTAGAACTCGACGTTCGTCGCGATCACGTAGTCGGGCTTGCGCTCGCGCAGGGCGTCCAACGCGGCCTCCTCGAGCTGCTCAGCCACCTCGATGCGCGGCGAGCCCACCTCCTGCGCCACGCGCTTGAGGATCCGCGATCGTGGATCCTCGGCCCGGTAGACGCGGTGGCCGAAGCCCATGATCCGACCGTGCTGCTCTAGGACGCTTTTGACATAGCCGTCCGGATCTCCCGTACTCGCAACCTCGTCGAGCATCGGCAGCACCCGAGCCGGCGCTCCTCCGTGGAGCGGCCCGCTCAGCGCTCCGACGGCAGCGGACATCGCCGCAGCGCAGTCGGCGCCGGTCGAGGCGACCACTCGCGCCGTGAACGTGGAGGCGTTGAGGCCGTGCTCCGCGGTGCAGATCCAGTACGTGTCGATCGCCTTGACGTGGTCCGGGTTCGCCTCGCCGCGCCAGCGAAGGAGA
>JBKPQP010000125.1:0-4099 GCA_046734155.1 Actinomycetota bacterium
CAGGTCGCGAGGCTGAAGGCGGCGAAGGTGAACACCGTGATGCTCTTCGCGACGCCGAAGTTCGCGATCCAGACGTACGTCTACGCGCAGAAGCTCGGCTGGAAGCCGCGGGTCTACGTCAACGCCGTCTCGAGCGCGGCCAACATCATGGGCCTTGCGACGGCAGGGACGAGCAAGAAGCAGACCGAGGGCTCGATCTCGATCGTCTTCCTCAAGGATCCGACCGACCCCAAGTGGAAGCAAGACCCGGGCTCGAGGCTCTACCGCTCGATCATGAAGAAATACAAGGGCGGGAACCCGAACGACGTCTACGCGGTCTACGGCATGTCGGCCGCGCACACGTTCGTCGCGGCGCTGAAGAAGGCGGGGAAGAACCCGACGCGCGGCTCGATCATGCGAGCGGCGACGAGCCTGACCGTCAAGAACGACCCGTTCCTACTCCCGGGCATGACCGTTCACACGAGCAAGACGGATCACTTCCCGCTCGACCAGGCCAAGCTTCAGCGCTACCACAACGGGCACTGGGTTTCGTTCGGCGGCTTGTTCCGCGTCAGGTAGCGACAAGCGGCGCCTTAGCCGCGTTCACTAGGAGGAGGCGAGCGCCGGCTCGGCCGGCGGCACGCGTACCAGCCGTCTGCGTCGCACGGGTAGCAGGAAGATCACGGTCACGGTGAGCGCAACCCCGACCCACTGCGTCCAACGCAGCGAGCTGTCGAAGACGTAGATCCCGATCAGCGACGCGGTGACCGGGAACGCGAGCTCGCCGATCGCCGACAGAAGCGCGGGCGTTCGGCGGAGGCCGTAGTAGTAGAGGTTCAGGGCGAGGAACCCCGTCACGACGGCAAGGACGGCGATCCAGACGCTGTCGTGCAGGTTCGAGAAGGCCGACGCACCAACGATCGGCAGCGCGCAGGCGGCTGCGACGAGGCCGAAGGCGAAGCGGACGGTCGCGACGTGCTCGAAGTGCAGCCGCCGCCCCATGAAGCGCCCGAGGACCGTGCCGAGCCCCCACAGCGTCGCCGCGGTGAGCGTCTCGACCACCGGCACGAGCCCGTGCACGTGCGGGTCGAGCGGGTGGGGAAGCGCGATCAGCCAGATTCCGGTCATGGCGGCGAGCAGGAACCAGACGAAGCCCGGTCTCGGGTGCTCGCCGAGGATGAACCAGGCGCCGATCACGACGATCAGCGGCTGCACCTGCTGCAGCACGACGACGGTGATGAAGTCGCCGTGGAAGAGCGCCTTTGTGAAGAGGATCGTCGCGATCGCCGAGGCGCCAGCGCCGACCGCGATCCCTGCCGCCACGTACCTCGGTCCAGCCGCCCAGAGCGCGCGCATGGCCGGGATCAGCAGCGGCAACGTCAGCAGCACGAGCACCACGTGCTCGCCGAACACGATCGTGTAGGGCGACGTCGTGTCCGAGAGCGGCTTGCGGATGAGACCGTCCAGGCCCCACATCGCGGCCGCGAGGCTGACGAGGACGACTCCCGGGAGGCGCTGGAAGGTCCTCACGATGGGCTGAGCGTAGCTTCCTCGTAGCGCATGAGGTCTGCAACGGTCTCGCGGCGGCGGATCACCACGGCTTCGCCGTCGGCGACGAGCACCGCCGCCGGGCGCGGCACCGAGTTGTAGTTCGACCCCATCGAGAGCGTGTAGGCGCCGGTTGACGGCACCGCGAGCAGGTCGCCCCTGCGCGGCTCGGGCAGGCGCGCGCCCTCGATCAGGACGTCGCCGGACTCGCAGTGCTTGCCGCAGACGTCGTAGGCGTGCGCCGGCTCTTCCTCCGCGCGGTTCGCGAGCAGCGCGCTGTAGCGGGCGCCGTAGAGCTGCGGGCGCGGGTTGTCGGACATGCCGCCGTCGACCGCCACGTAGGTCAGGTCTGCGCTCGCGCGCTTGATCACGCCTATGCGGTAGAGCGACACGCCGGCGCGCCCGACGAGGGAGCGGCCGGGCTCGAGGATCACCTGCGGCGGCTCGCCCTGCCAGGCCTGCGCGAGACGCGCGAGGAGCGCGGAGACGAAGTCGGCGATCTGCGGCGGCTCGTCCGCTTCGACGTAGCGGATCCCGAGGCCCCCGCCGAGGTCGACCACGGTCGGCTTCCACCCGATCTCGTCTCTCGCCCGCCCGAGGAACGGGCCGAGCCAGTCGACGGTCTCCAGCCCCGCCTCCATGTGCAGGAGCTGGGAGCCGATGTGGAGATGGATGCCCGCCGGCTCGAGGCCCGACTCGCGCGCTGTCGCCACCGCTTGTAGCGCCTGGTCCGGCGGAAGGCCGAACTTCGAGCCCTCGTGGGCGGTCCGGATCTTCTCGTGCGTGTCCGCGGCGATCCCGGGCGTGACGCGAACGAGCACGTCGCGCACGCCCGCGGCCGCCGCGCGCTCGACCTCGTCGAGCGCGTCCAGGACGACGAAGCGCGCCTTCGCCTCTGCCGCCGCGCGGAGTTCCTCGTCGCTCTTGTTGTTCCCGTGGACGACTATCCGTTCGCCCGGAACGCGGGCCTCGAGCGCGAAGGCGAGCTCGCCGAGCGTCGAGACGTCCGCTCCGAACCCGTCCTCTGCGAGCAGTTGCAGGATCGCGACGTTCGGGAGCGCCTTCAGGCTGTAGAGCGGCAGCGCGTCCGGCGCTGCCGTGCGGTATGCGCGCGCCGCGTGCTCGATCGTGCGCCGGCAATAGACGACGAGCGGCGTCCCGAACTCCTCGGCCAGGGCCGAGGTGCTGACGCCGCCGATCGCGAGCTGGCCGTCCTCGACGGCCGCGGTCTCCGGAAAGAGCGAGAGCACGCGGGCGATCCTAGGAGGGTTTGGCGGAGTCGTGCACGTTCTCGGGGCGCGATGGCCGTTCCGAGGCAAGCACGCAGGGCGCGTTCGTACCTGAAAGGTACGGGCGCGACTGAGGACGCGGCATCGGGGCGAGCAGCGCGGCCTGAGGACATCGCTACTACTCCGCCAAGCCCTCCTTGGTCAGCGGCACATGGCTGCGGCCGGCGCCTCGACCAGCAGGCGTGGCAGGCGGCGCCGCGCGTGGGCGAGGGCTTCGCGCACCGCCTCCGCCGCGTGCTCGTGGACGCCCTCCCCGTGGCCACAGAGCACGTGCTCGGGCTCGAAGTCCGCGAGCGGCCGCGGCGGGGTCAGTCGCAGGAACGGGTGGACGCCGAGCGGCTCGCCGCCGAGCGCGAAGAAGTGCGGCACCGTCCCGAGCGCGTCGGCGCAGACGAGCACGCGCCGCTCGGGCCACCACAGCGCCGCCTCCTGCCACTGGCTTCGGTTGACGAGCGGGATTGCCTCGAACGCGCCGACGTCCACGAACGGGACGACGTGGTGCGGGACGCGGAGCCTGCGGGCGAAGGCCGCGCAGTCGCGCGTGTGGCGGTCGAGCAGCTGGATCACTCCGGCCGGCTCGCCGAGCGCGCGGACCCGCTCGTCGACGCCCTCGCAGTCGATCGGATCGACCACCCACACGCGTCCTTCGACGAAAAGCGTGTGGGAGGCCATCTGCAGCTGCGGGCGCTCGGGCGCGATCCAGCCGAAGCCCCACTCCTGCTCGTCGATCCAGCGCGGCCTGCTCAGTCGCTCCACCAGCCCGGGCTCATCTGCACGTCGCCCGGGCCGGCGTTGGGCGCGCCGTACAGGATCAGCTCAGCACCGTCCGGCCCGCCCTCGAGATTGCGCATCGTGTCCTGGTGGATGCGGATGGCGTCGAACGGGCCTAGCTCGAGCACCTCGTCGTCGAGCTTGATGCGCGCGCTTCCGCCGACGAGCACGTAGACCTCCTCCTGCTCGTTGTGGGTGTGCCCGAACGGCAGCCGGAAGTTCGGAGCCACGCGCAGGTAGCTGATCGCGGCGTTCTCGGTCTCGAGAGGACCGCGTGCGACGCGGAACTCCAGGTCCGGCGACATGTCGAACCTCGGGGCCTGGTCCTCCACGTCTTCTTTCAGGTTGAGCTTGGTGTAGCTGCCCATCGCACCTCCTCGATTTGAATGCACGATGCTAGAGTTGCAACGGATGAAGCAGCTTCTCGAGTAGCGCAGGGAACACCGCGGCGACGGCCGCGTCGGTTCCCGCAGCCTCTCGTTCGAGAGGCTTTTTCGTTTCTGGAGGCACGC
>JBKPQP010000126.1:0-9134 GCA_046734155.1 Actinomycetota bacterium
ATGACGCCGTCGTACGCGGCCCATCTCGCCGAGAGCCACGATCTCCGCGGCTCCAGCGTGCAGCGCGTCCTCGTCGCGGGCGAGCCCGGCGGCGGCGAGCCGGCCTTCCGCGCGAAGCTCGAGGAGGGCTGGGGCGCGAAGGTGACCGAGGCGATGGGCGTCGGCGACATCGGCCCGTCGCTCTTCGGCGAGTGCGAGCAGCAGGCCGGGATGCATCTCGGCGCGCACGGATTCGTTCACCTCGAGCTGATCGACCCCGAGACCGGCGACGCTCGCGAGTTCGAGGACGGCGCCGAGGGCGAGCTCGTCCTCACGCACCTCCGCCACCGCGCCGCCCCACTCCTGCGCTTCCGCACGCGAGATCACATCGCGGTCAGGACGAGCCCCTGCGCCTGCGGTCGCGAAGGCCCGCGCATCCGCTGCATCGGGCGCACCGACGACATGCTCATCGTCCGCGGCGTAAACGTCTTCCCGTCCGCGATCCGCCAGGTCGTGAACGAGCTCGCCCCGCAGGTCAGCGGTCACATCCTCGTCCGGCCCGAGAGCCCGGGCGTGAAGCAGGAACCTCCGCTTCCGGTCACCGTCGAGCTCGGTCCCGGCGTTGAGGCAGAGAGCGGCCTCGCGGAGGCGATCGCCGCCAGGCTGCGAGCAGAGCTGACCGTCCGAGCCGAGGTCGACCTCGTCCCGTTCGGACAGCTTCAGCGGAGCGAGTACAAGTCCCAGCTCGTGGCAGTGCCGCCCGCGCATCCGCCTGTGACATCGTTCGGCCATGACTGACGAAGCGACGATCGTTCGCGAGAAGCTCGACCAGGTGCCTGCGATCCTCGCCGAGCAGGGAATCGATCTCTGGCTCACGTTCGTGCACGAGACCCAGGTCACACCCGACCCCTGCATGGAGCTGATCGTCGGCACCCACTGCACGTGGCAGAGCGCGTTTCTCCTCTCGCGTTCGGGCGAGCGGACCGCGATCGTCGGCCGCTTCGACGCGCCGGGCCTGGAGGCAGTCGGCGGTTACTCCGACGTGCAGATCTACGACGAGAGCGTCCGCCCGGCGCTCCGTGAAGCGATCGAGCGGCTCGACCCCGACAAGATCGCGCTCAACTACTCGTCGAGCGACCCAGCGGCCGACGGGCTCACGCACGGGATGTGGCTCGTGCTGACCGAGACCCTGGCCGACACGCCGTACGCGGATCGGCTCGTCTCGTCGGCACAGATCGTCGGCTCGCTGCGCGGGCGCAAGACGTCCCTCGAGATCGAACGCATCCGAGCCGCGATCGCCGAGACGGAGGAGATCTTCGCGCTCGTCTCGGAGCAGGTCCGGCCCGGCCTCAAGGAGACGGAGATCGCCGCGATCTTCCACGATGAGGTCTCGCGGCGCGGCCTCGGCTACGCGTGGGAACCGGGACAGTGTCCTGCGGTGGATGCCGGCCCCGAGAAAGACGTCGGGCACACAGGCCCGACCGAGCTGCAAACGCGGCCCGGCACGCTCCTCCACACCGATTTTGGAGTGGAGAAGGACAGCTATTGCAGCGACCTGCAGCGCATGTGGTACCTGCTCGACGAGGGCGAAAGCGAGCCGCCCCCGGACGTCGTCGCCGCCTGGGACGCGGTTTGGGCCTCGATGGACGCTGGCGCCGCCGTTCTCCGCCCCGGTGCGCAGGGGCACGAGGTCGATGCGGCCGCCCGCGCGAGCCTCGTCGGTGCGGGCTACGAGGAGCCGATGCACGCACTCGGCCACCAGTTGGGCCGGGCCGTCCACGATGGAGGCGCGCTCCTAGCCCCACTCTGGGACCGCTACGGAGATTCGCCGCGCGGCCTCGTCGAGGAGAACCAGGTGTACACGCTCGAGTACGGGGCTTCGATCCCCGGCCGGGGCGCCCTGGCGCTCGAGGAAGACGTGCTCGTCACAGCCGACGGCATCGAGTGGCTGAGCACGCCGCAGCGCGAGCTCTGGCTCGTCGGCTGAGCACATCGGCATGAGTGCGAACGCGACAGCGGTGGCGAGCGAGGAATCGAGCGGCAGCACGCTCCTCGCCGTTCTCCTCTCGATGGCGATGTTCGTGCTCGTGGTCGACACGTCGCTGATGAACGTCTCCATCTCGGCGGTCGTGCACGACCTCGACACGACGGCCAGCGGAGTCCAGTCCGCGATCGCGCTCGAGGCGCTCGTCTCGGCCGCGTTCATCCTCATCGGCGGCAAGCTCGGCGACCTCTTCGGCCGCAAGCGCGCCTTCATCCTCGGGCTGCTCGGGTACGCGCTGGGCGCGCTCTCGATGACGCTGGCGCAGACCCTCGTGCCGATCATCATCTTCTGGGCCATCATCGGCGGCCTCGGCGCGTCCCTCCTGCTCCCGGCGATGCAGTCCCTGATCCACGGAAACTTCCAGGGCCCGATGCAGCGCAAGGCGTACGCGCTCGTTGGCGCGGCAGCCGCGATCGCCGCGGCGGTCGGCCCGCTCCTCGGCGGCTTCATCACGACCTACCTCTCATGGCGCGTGGCTTTCGGCGGGGAGGTCGTGATCATCGCGATCGTCCTCTTCGGCAGCAGGCTCATTCACGACGTCCCGTACACCGGCGAGCGAGGCGTCGACGTGGTCGGCGCAGTCCTGTCCGCGGTCGGGATGGGCGGCGTCGTGCTCGGGATCCTCGTCTGGCAGGAGGGCGGCGAGCTCGTCGGGTTGCTGATCGCAGTCGGCCTCGTCGCGCTCGGTTCCCTCGCCTGGTGGCTTGTCAAGCGCAAGCGCGAAGGCAAGCCGGCACTCGTAGACCCGTCGCTCTTCGAGTCGAAGTACTTCCGGCTCGGGATCTCGTCCCAGACGCTTCAGCAGATCTCGCTCGGCGGCCTGATGATCGCGCTCCCGATCTTCCTGCAGATGGTGCTCGAGTACAACGCGCTGGAGGCGGGGCTCACGCTGGCCCCGCTCTCGCTGAGCATGTTCTTCGTCGCGCTCTACGCCGGAAGGAAGCTGGGCGGACACAGCCCGAGCAAGATCATCCGGATTGGCTTCTTCTTGCTCGCCGTCGGGGTCGCAGTCCTGATCCCCGTCGTGCCTCGAGCCGACTCGGGCTGGCCGATGGTGGTGCCGCTCCTCCTAGCGGGCTGCGGGCTCGGGCTCCTCGTCTCGCAGCTCAACAACTACACGCTGTCGCCGATCGAAGAGGAGCGCGTGAGCGAGGCCGCGGCGGTGAACTCCGCAGGCGGCTCGTTCGGCCTCTCCTTTGGGCTCGCCTTCGCGGGCGCGATCATGCTCGCGTCGCTGTCGCTGATCTTCACCCACATGGCCGACTCGAGCGCGGTGCTATCCCCAGCCGAGCAGGAGCGCGTCGCGACGGGGCTCGAGAAGAACGCGGAGGTGATGACGAACACGAAGCTCGAGGAACTCCTCGTCGGCCAGCCCGCCGACGTCAAGGCGGAGATCCTCAACATCAACGAGAAGGCTCGGCCGAGGGCGCTTCAGATCGCGCTCTTGATCCCGCTTCTCGCCGCTCTGCTCGGTCTCGTTCAGAGCTTCCGGATGACGCGGTTACCGGACCTGGAGCCTTCGTCGGGCAGTGAAGAGATGATGTTCGCGTGACGCCGTTTCCCGACCGCTGAGCCGGGAAGCGAAGAGGTATGCACAAACACCACTCGCACAAGCTCGACAACCTGCCAACCGCGACCGAAGGGCTCCCGGACGCGCGGGAGACGGAACTGTTCGAGCTCGCCGACGGCGGCGAGTTCGAGCTCGAGATCCTGCCGGTCAAGAAGCAGATCGGCGACGCGACCGTGCGCATGCTGGCCTATAACGGATCCGTCCCGGGCCCGACCATGAAGGTTCCGCAGGGCGGGACGATCATCGTCCACGTAACGAATCACGGTGACCTGGATGCGACCGTCCACTGGCATGGCCTGCGCCTCGAGAACCGCTATGACGGAACTCACGACACGCAAGCACCGATCCCGGTCGGCGAGCGCTTCACCTACGAGGTGCACGTGCCCGACCCGGGCGCCTACTGGTACCACCCGCATATTCGTGAGGACTACGGCCAGGAGCTGGGCCTCTACGGGAACATCCTCGTCACGCCGAGCAAGCCCGAATACTGGCCACCGGCGAATCGTGAGCTGCTCCTCACGCTCGACGACATCCTGATCGAGGACGGTCGGATCGCCGCCTTCGGTGAGTCGGAGCCGACCCACGTGGCCATGGGACGCTTCGGCAACGTCATGCTCGTCTCGGGCGAGCCGGACCTCTCCCTGAACGCCAAGCGAGGCGAGGTCGTTCGCCTATACCTGACGAACACCGCCAACACGCGCGTATTCAACGTGACGCTTCCGGGCGCGCAGCTGAAGCTCGTCGGGGCAGATGCGAGCCACTACGAGCGGGAAGAGCTCGTCGACGAGGTCTTGCTCGCTCCGTCGGAGCGTGTCGTGATCGACGTACTCTTCCCGAATCCGGGCGCGTATGACCTCCAGCATCAAACGCCCGAGCGCACCTATCGACTCGCCACGATCACAGTCGACGACGATCCGGCCGAACCGTCGTTCGGTGACGGGTTCGCGGAGGGCCGAACGCAGCGCGACATGGCCGAGCTACGCGAGCGGATTGGGAAGTTCCTCGAGGCACCGCCCGACAAGACGCTCTCGTTCGTGGCCGAGATGGACCTAGGCGGCGCGGAAGGTGAGGCCGGCCTCTTCGTCTGCCCGATGCATCCGGAGGTCACGAGCGAGATGCCCGACCGCTGCCCGAAGTGCGGCATGAAGCTGGTGCCCGAGAGCATGGCGGCCGGCGAGCATGGCCACCACGATCACGGTCATCACAGTCACGGTCACCACGAGGGCCACGGCCACCACGACCATGGCCACCAGCACCACGAGCACGAGCACAACGCCGCCCAGGGCATCGAGTGGGAGGACGACATGGTCGAGGTCAACCGGATGACCACACCTGCGAACTTTCGGTGGAAGCTCGTCGACACGGAGACCGGGGCCGAGAACGCACAGATCGACTGGAAGTTCCGCGTCGGCGACCAGGTGAAGATGCGCCTCGTGAACGAGATGGACTCGGACCACCCCATGCCGCACCCGTTCCACGTCCACGGGGCGGGCCGCTTCCTGATCCTCGCCCGTGACGGCGTCGTCGAGCCCAATCTCGTCTGGAAGGACACCGTGCTCGTCCGCACCGGCGAGACGGTCGACATCCTGCTCGACGTGACGAACCCCGGTCGCTGGATGGCCCACTGCCACATCGCCGAGCATCACGAGAGCGGAATGATGTTCACCTTCGACGTCGAGCCCTGATTCGCCGCAGAGCTAGGATCGCCCGGGATGGCCGGCACGACGTACCGGATGCGCGAGAAGATCTTCGCGCTCGGAGACGACTACTGGGTCGAGAACGACGCGGGCGAGCGGACGTTCAAGGTCGACGGCAAAGTTCTGCGCCTCAGGAACACGTTCGTGCTCGAGGATCCCTCCGGCGCTGAGGTCTACAAGGTTCAGAAGAAGCTCCTGCACATCCGCGACACGATGCAGATCGAGCGCGGCGGCCAGATGGTCGCGAGCATCAAGAAGGCGCTGATCACACCCTTCCGCGAGCGGTACTCGATCTCGGTCGAGAATGGCGAGGACATGGAGGCCAAGGGGAACATCGTCGACCACGAGTACAAGATCGAGCGCGATGGGAACCGCGTGGCCGAGGTCTCGAAGCGCTGGTTCCGCGTACGCGACACGTACGGCATCGAGGTTGCGCCGGACCAGGACGACGCGCTGATCATCGCAGTCACGGTCTGCATCGACCAGATGGCGCACCGCTGACGCCCTCGACGCCAAGCCGGTTAGCCGGGTCTCGAGAGCACCCAGTCGGCGAAGGCCTCGATGCCGTCGATGACGGCCTCGAAGCGGATCGAGTAGAAGAAGTCGAAGCCGTGCTGCCCGCCTGGGAGCTCCGCGTAGACGACCGGGTTGGTCGAGCCCTTGCGTAGCGACTCGACGAAGTGGCGCGCATCCTCCGCGATCACGAGCGTGTCCCGCTCGGGATGCGCGACGAAGAACGGCGGCGCGGCCTTGCCCTCGTACGCCATCGGAGAGGAGCGCTCGGGCCCGACCGGGCCGTAATAGCCGTACAGGCAGACCACCGCGCGCAGCGACGGATCGTCCGAGGACAGGGCAGCCGTCGAAGCGAGATGCGCGCCCGCCGAGCTGCCGGCCAGGAACACGACGTTGGGATCGGCTCCGTACTCGGGCGCGTGCTCGGTCACCCAGGCGAGCACCTTCTTCAGGTCGTCGAGCTGGTTCGGGTACTGCGTGCGCAACCGGTAGTTCGCGCTGATGCAGACCCAGCCGCGGCGCGCGAGCCGGTAAAAGAGCGGCCGCGCCTCACGGCTCTTCTTGCCGATCTGAAACCCTCCGCCGTGCAGATGAACGAGCGTCGGGCCTTTGGCCGATCGACTGCGATAGACGTCCAGCAGGTTCGCGCGACCCGCATCGCCGTACGAGATGTTCGAGATCCGCTCGACGCCGGGATGTGGTCGCGCGAACGGCCAGAAGAAGATTCGGAGCGGCAACCGGTGCGGCGTGCGAGTGGGCAGCCCGGCTGCAGCCAGAGCGTCGTCGACCACGGCGCCCGTTCCAACCGCGCGCCTCACGACGACGACTAGGCCGGCGGTCGCAAGCACGGCCAGCGCGAGCCCGATCCAACCGATCGGAGTCGCGATGCGTCCTTCTGCGATCGCCAAGGCGGTCGACGAGGCGAGCCAGTAGAACGCAACGAAGGGCAGCTCGTTGGCCATGAACCCAAGCCAGAAGCTGAGGCGCCACCGGCTCGAGTGCCGCGGCCGAGGGGGCGCAACGGCAAATAGGACGAATAGCGCCACCAATCCCGTCGTGATCGCGTATCCGAACGGCATCAGTCGGCACTATCTCTGTGAGCGCATGGTCACCGTCGAGGAGATACGCGAGGTCGCCAGCGCGCTGCCGCGCACGAACGAGGGCCTCGTGCGCGGGCAGGTCAAGTTCCGGGTCGGCCGGATCGTCTACCTCTCGATCTCGCGCGACGGCTCGACGATGGGCTTCGCGTTCCCGAAGGACTGGCGCAATACGCTCGTCGAGTCCGAGCCCGAGAAGTTCTCGCTCCCGAGCGAGCACGACATGCGGTACCACTGGGTGCACGTGGATCTGGCCGCCATCGACGCGGACGAGATGCGCGAGCTCGTCGAGGACGCCTGGGCGTTTTGTGTGCCGAAGCGGGTGGCGGACGAGTACGCCGAGGCGCAGGGCTACCGCTGATCGGCGCGGTACGCGTCGAGACGCTTGGCGAGCTCGGTCGGCCGGCTGAGGGCGACGCAGTGCCCCGCCTCGATCTCGTCGGGAGCGAAGCCGAGCCGCTCTTGCACCACGCGGCGCATGAAGTCCGCGGGCAGCAAACGATCGTTTCGGCAGAGCACGAAGCGGGTGTCAACATCCGGCCAGGCCCCGAGCGGCCACCGCTCCTCCGTCGGCGTATCGGATTGCCTGCGTGTGCGCCGGAGCGCCTCGGCGGTCAGCTCCGGCGGAACATCGTGGTAGAAGGTCTCGACCTCGTCGAACGGTTCTGCGGGGCTCTCGTATCCCGTGTTCGTCCACCAGTCACGCCCAGCCTCGCCGGGAGCCGGGATCAGACCCGCGACGAGCACGAGCTGCTCGACTTGCGTCCGATCACAGACGAGCGGAGCCGTGAAGGCGCCGGCCGACTGAGCGACCACGACTACCTCGCTCCTTTTGCCGATCGCCTCGAGCACGGTGTCCGCGTAGTCGGACAGCCCAGCCGTATCGTCGTCGCACGGGAGATCGGGCGCCACGACGTCGTGGCCCCGTCCCCGGAGCTCGGCCTCGACGAGGTGCCAGTACCAGCCGACGTCCCCGGCGCCGTGGATCAAGGCGAAGGTCGCCACCGCTAGGAGCGCGCCCCGTAGCGGAGGTAGACGAAGCCGTTCGCGAATCGCCGCTCGTCGAGCACCTCGACGTCGATCCTCACGTCGTCGGGAAGCGCCCGCTTGCCGGCCCCGACGATGACGGGCGCCAGGAACAGGTGGTACTCGTCGACGAGCCCTGACCTCATCGCCTCGCCCGCAAGCTCGGGACCGCCGATCAGCAAGTCGCGCTCCGCCCCCGCCTTTAGGCGGCGAACAGCTTCAGGGTCGAACTCCCGCTCGATCCGCGTCCTCACGCTCGAGACCGTTTCCAGCGTCCGCGAATAGACGATCTTGTCGGCCGCCTGCCAAATCTCGGCGAACTCCAGGATGAACGGCGGCTGGTCAGCATTGCTGTCGATCGCCTCCCAGGCGACGAGCACCTCGTAGAGCCGCCGACCGTAGAGGTGCGTGCCCGCCGAGCGCTCGAGGTCATTGACGAAGGCGTGCACCTCTTCGTCGGGCTCGGCCCAGTCGAAGTTGCCCTGCGCGTCGGCAACGTAGCCGTCGAGTGAAGAAATCGTCGGATAGATCAGCTTCGCCATGAATCGGCACCGGTGTATTCCTCTCGAATACGCCTTTCGGCCAATGTACAGCCGGCCTGGCCGTTGTTAGCGTCGGCGCCATGGCACAAGTGCTGAACGAGCGGGACCTGAAGATCACCGATCGGCAGCGCGAGGTCGTCGAGTTGATCGCAGAGGGTCTTTCGAACGAAGAGGTTGGCGAGCGGCTTGGCATCTCGCCGAGGACGGCGAAGGCGCATTGTGACGTCCTCAGGCAAAAGCTCGGTGTGACGCGTCGGCGTCAGATTCCTGTCGCCTATCGGCTGCTCACCGGCGACGATCCGCTCGCACGAAGCCTCGGATCCGGAGCCTCCGCATCCGGGGACTGACGGCTCTGTACCTGCGCCCGGGCGCAGGTACAGGCCCCTTCTCGCCGAGTCGATATTTCCCGCCGCCCCCGTTACGGTTCCGACCACACGGGATGGGGGTACAGGCGAGTCCTGCGACTGCAGTCAGCCGGCGCCGACTAATCAAGCGTCCGCGGCTGACGCGCATGCTCGACGAGAGCGGCGCGCGAATCATCCTGCTCGTCGCTCCCGCGGGCTACGGCAAGACGACTCTGGCTCACGAGTGGCTCCAGGACAAGCGCGCTGCGTGGTACCGCGGAAGCCCTGCGTCAGCGGACGTCGCGGCCCTTGCAGTGGGGCT
>JBKPQP010000127.1:0-7439 GCA_046734155.1 Actinomycetota bacterium
GAGTAGCGGTCGACGCGCAGCACCAGCCGTGCGCCGTCCCGCTCGATCTCGACTGGCGTACCGCCTGCACCCTCGAGCTCTGGCGCCTCGAGCCGCCCGAGCACCCAGCCGATCGGCGTCGACTCGTCGCCGCTCCGTTCCGGGTCGATCGAGCCGGAGACGATCAGCCGGTCGATCGCGCGCGTCATCGCGACGTAGTAGAGGCGGCGCCGCTCGGCCTCCGAGGCCTCGTCCTCGGCCTCCTTGACGTCCTGGTAATCGGAGGTCGGCCGGCGCTTGCCGGTCGACGGGTCGGCGACGCGGAACCCGAGCCGTCCGTCCGGCAGGCAGAGGATCTCGTCGGCGTCACGGGATGCGCCGTGCCGACCCGCATCCGCGACGACGACGACCTTGAACTCGAGCCCCTTCGCGCCGTGGATCGTGAGCAGCCGGATGACGTCCGTGCCCTCCTCTTCGGCAACGGCCTCGAGCTCGGACGCCCCGACCGTGTCCAGCTCGCGCACGAAGCGGACGAACCCCTCCACGTCCGGTCCGCGCAGCTCCTCGTACGAGCGCGCGAGTCGGGCGAGCTTGCGCAGGTTCGCGTAGCGGCGGCGACCGTCCCATTGCGCCAGGACCGCGAGGTCGTAGTCGTGCTCAGTGATGATCCGCTCGCAGAGCCGTTCGAGCGAGAGCCGCGGCGCGAGGCCGGCGAGGCGGTCGTAGCGCTGGCGGAACGCGCGGACGAGCTGTGCGTCCCGTTCGGACAGGCCTTCCGGGACCGACTTCTCGAGCCCGCAGAAGAGCGGGCGCTTCTCGGCCGCGCGCCGCAGGTGGAGCAGACCGTTGTTCGAAACCCCGACGAACGGCGACGCGAGCACGGTGACGAGCGCCTCGTCGTCGTAGCGGTTGTGCAGCAGCCGCAGGTAGCCAAGCAGGTCGACTACCTGCTGCTGGTGGTAGTAGTCGCGGCCGGTGGCTCGGAACGTCGGCAGGCCGAGCGCGCGCAGCTCCTGCTCGTAGAGGCGTGCGTCGGTGCCGGCCGCGAAGAGGAGCACGATCTCACCCGGCGTCGCCTCGCCCGAGTCGACGAGCTCCTTCACTCGCGCGGCGACGTGCTTCGCCTCGGCCGCGCGCCAGTGGACGCCCGTGTCCTTGTAGCTCGCCTTGTCCGTGACGAGCAGCTCGACCGCCGGCCCGAACGCGGGGTCCTCGAAGCGGCCCGCGGCCGAGAGCGGCCGGAACGCGTCTCCGAAGTCCGACGAGAAGAGGTGATTGATCACGTCAAGCACTTCGGGGCGCGAGCGGTAGTTCTCCGTCAGCGCCAACACGCCGCCCGAAGCCTCGCGCCGCTCGCGGAAGACCTCGACGTCGGCATGCCGGAAGCGATAGATGGACTGGAACTCGTCGCCGACGAAGAACAGATCCTCGGTCGCCAGCAAGTCGATCAGCTCGCATTGCAGGCGGTTCGTGTCCTGGAACTCGTCGACCAGGACCGAGCGGAACCGCCAGCTCTCGCGCTCGCGGATCTTCGGCTCGTCGCGCAGGAGGTCGCGCGCGGTCAGCTGGAGGTCCTCGAAGTCGAGGGCCGACTCGGACGCCTTCGCTGCTGCGTACGCGTCGGCGAAACGCCTGAGCAGCTCCTCGAGCAGTGCCCGGTCACGAGCGGCCAACTCGTCGAGAGCGGCTTGCTCGACCGCGGCGCACGCCTCTTCGTAGCCGGCGAACAGCGCCCGCGGCCCGCCGCGCGCAGAGAAGTCGGAGAGATCGAGCAGCCGCTCGGCGGCGGGTGGACGCTCGAGCATCTCCAGCGCGCGGGCGACGCTCTCACGAGCGGTGACCGAGCCGACCTTCTCCTCGAGCGCGGCGCGCGCCGCGTCGCGAAGCCCCTCGATCCGAGCATCCAACCCCCGCCGCTCGGTGACCTCCAGCACCAGCTCTCGGCCGGCCGAGCGCAACGTCTCGTACACGCGCGTCAGCATTCGGCGCAGCCCACGCGCCCCGTACGTGGCCAGCAGCCGGATCCGCTCGGGATCCTCGGATGCGCAGAACTCTTCCAACGCGAGGTCGAAGGCTTCACCGGCGAGGACGCGCGACTGGTTCTCGTCGAGCACGCGGAAGTTCGGGTCGACCGCGGCCTCGAATGGGTGCGCCTTCAGCAGCCGGTGACAGAAGCCATGGATCGTGGAGATCCAGGCGCCGTCGAGCTCGCGAGCGAGGTCGTGCCGGTCGAGCTCGGCGAGGCGGCTGCGGATCCGCGTTCGCAGCTCGCCTGCGGCACGTTCGGTGTACGTGATCGCGAGCACCGAGTCGATCGGAAGCCCGCGGTCGCACAGGGCGCGCACGAAGCGCTCGACGAGCACCGTCGTCTTCCCGGTGCCGGCGCCGGCGGAGACGAAGACGAGCCCGGGCGCATCGATTGCCGCGAGCTGCTCGGCGTTCGGTGTGCGGGTTTCCTCGACCACGGTCACGTCCGCGCCACCCGGCACATCGCCCAGAGGTCACACCACGTCGGGCACGGGAAGCCACCCTTCGGGTCGTGCTGCACGTCGCCGGAGCGTATGCGCTCGACGAAGCGGATCGCGTGCTCCTTCGCCCTCTCGGTCTGCGCCCAGAACTCGTCCTCGTCTAGGTAGTCGCGCTTCGCGAAGCCGGGCACGTCCTCCTCCGCCTCGGCCCGGAGCAGGCCGCGCGCGCGGCGCTCGCCGGCGAGCGCGCGGTAGAGACCGCCGAGCGGCTCCATCCCGACGAGGTCGCGCAGAACGAGCATGTACAGCGGAATCTGGAGCCGCAGCTCGGACTCGATCTTCGCCGCCGAGAACGCCGTCTTGCCCGACTTGTAGTCCTGCACGATGCCCCGCGCGCTGAAGGGGTCGACGTCGATCCGGTCGATCTTCCCGGTCAGCGAGAAGCCATCGACCTTGAGCCCGCTCTGCAGCTCGGGCGCAGACCGGTCGGAGCCGAATCCGACCTCGAACTTCCTGGGGACGAGGGCGAGCGGCGACTCGGCCTCCTCGCGGACGAAGTTCTCTAGATCGCGCCACATGCTCTCCTCGAGCTCGCGCCGCTGGAGGTCGCCGAGCTCGATCCAGACTCCGCCCTCGATCGCGTCGACAAGGCACTCGCGGAGGAACTCGAGCGCGTCGTCGAGGCGCTCCGGGTCGACTCGCTCGGCGCCGAGCCGCTTCGGCAGGCCCGAGTAGAACTTGAACAGCGCCTGGTGGGCGACCGAGCCGCGCAGGCGCGCGTCGACCTCACCGTCGATCGTCCGCGGGCGGATCAGGCGCTCGATGAACCAGATCGAGGAGCAGTCCGCGAACGCCTCCAGCTCGGTCACGGAGAAGGTTTCTCGGGCGCGGAGCTCCTCGAGCAACACCGGATCGGTGAGTTGCGTGGGACGCGAGAAGGCGCCGACCGCACGAACGAGGCGCCGGTCCCAGCCGTTCGCGTACGCGAGAGCGTGAGCTTCATCCTCGTCGCGGGCCGCGAGCGCCGTCAGCGCGCGGAGGCGCTCGCGTTCGGTCGGCGCGTCGTCGATCGGCCACGTGAGCTCCGCCAGGGGGCGGCGCTTCGTCCAGCGGGCGACGTCGTCCGCGTCGAAG
This sequence comes from Actinomycetota bacterium, assembly GCA_046734155.1. GTDB lineage: Bacteria > Actinomycetota > Thermoleophilia > Gaiellales > Gaiellaceae > VAXT01. The sequence goes on from JBKPQP010000127.1 coordinate 3,582, forward strand.
AGCGCGCGGGCCTCGTCCCAGAAGGCGCTCGGCTCGCGCGGAGAGCCGTCGTCGGTCGCAGCCTCGCGGACGAGGTAGAGCCGTTTCGACGGCCGCGTACAGGCCGTGTAGAAGAAGTAGCGCTCGCGCGAGACCGCATCCGGCTTCGTGAGCCGCGCGCCGCGAGACGTCTCATCGATCGAGCGGCGCTCCTCGTCCGCGAGGAAGGGCGAGCCCTGCTGGCGGCGCGGGAAGCTCCCCTCCTCGAGGCCGAGGAGGAAGACGACCTCGGTGCGGCGAGTTCGCGCTCGGAGCAGGTCCGTGACCGCGACGCGGCCGGCCTCGTCGCCGCGCGCGAGCCGAAGAACGGCTCGATCGAGAGCGCCGTAGAGCTCCTCGCGGGTGAGCGCTCCGCCCAGGTCGAGCCAGCCTTGCAGCTCGTCGAGCAGGTCGTTGACGGCTCTGTGCGCACGAAGATCGAGGACGGCCTCCTGGCCCACCGGCGGCGACTCGAGCCCGTGCGCGGCGCGGATCATGGAGCGAACGAGCACGCGAACCGCCTCCAGCGGCTCGGGCTCGTCGCGAAACGCGTCGAGCATGCGCAGCGGCTGCCCACGCAGTTTCAGCGTCTCCTCGACGACACGCTCCGGTTCGCTGACCGCACGCCCGCGCAGCCGCCCCTCGAGATAGTCGACGTGCGCTCGGGTGAGCCCCGAGAACGGCGAGCGCAGGAAGCCGTAGAGGTCGTGCCGCCCGCCCTCGAGCCATTCGAAGCGCAAGAACGAGAGCAGCGCTTGACCGAACGCGGTCTTGCCGATCCGGATCCGGCCCTCGATCGCATATGGCACTTCGAGCGCGGTCAGGGCGGTCTCGAGCTGGGCGCGCTGTCGCTCCACGCTCGGGCAGACGAGCAGGATCTCCTCGGGCTTCGTCCCCGCCCTGATCAGCTGCAGCACCTCGTCGGCGACGAGCTCGAGCGTTCCCCTGGCTCCGGCTCCTTCGAGAAGGCGGACCGCTCCCTGAAGCTCAGGCGCTGCCGGAGGCCGGTCGCCGAAGACGTGGCGCTCGAGGTGGGCGAGCTCCGGCGGCGCGATTGCCGCGTAGCCCGGCGGGAGCTCTTCGACGCGCCCCGCGGCCAGCGAGCTCAGATCCTCGGACGTGCGCGCGAGCGATGCGAACGGCGCCCGGTTGGGCTCGTACGGCAGCGAGACCACGACTTCGGTGCGGCCGGCGAGCGCCTCGAGTAGCGCCCACTGTGCGCCGGTCAGATCCTCGAACCCGTACGCGAACACTGGACGCTCCGACCAGGCATCGAACTGTCCGGCGACAACGTCGGCCGCGTAGCGCCTGCGCAGGTCCCGATCCCAGAGCCCGAGCTTCTCCAGCTCGGCGCGGTACGACGAGTAGAGAAGCGCGAGGTCGCCGCTCAGCTGTTCAGGCTCGACGAGCCCGGACTCGAGCTCGGCGAGCGCCGAGCCGAGCGCGTCCGAGAACCCGGAGAAGCGCGACGAGGCGCCGAGGCCGTTGAGGGAAGTCCGCGCGACGGCGGTGCGCACGATGAGCTGGCGCTGAGCATCGGTTGCGACCGGGCGAGTCGAGCCCCCCGCGCGGGCGATCTGCTCGAAGAGGTCGTCGAACGTCCCGATCTGGCCCGACAGCAGCGCGCCGCGCTTCGCGAGCAGTTCGCGCTCGATGCGCTCGACGTCCGACCCGTGCGGCACGATCAGGACTGGATCGCGGTCGAGCGCGCCCAGATAGCGCTCGAGGAGCAGTGCAACCTTGCCCGCGTTTGCGGGCCCAGCAAGCAGCGTCAGCCCGCGGCCCGAGGCCATCGACCCATCGTACGCCTACGGTCCGACAGCTTTGAGTGGCCCGCGCGGACCTACCGCGGAATGTCCGTGAAAAGCGTGCTAGGCGGCCGCAGCGGCCTTCGGCCTGCGCCCTCGCCTGGCCGCGGCGCGCCCGGGCATCTGCCCTGCACAGCTGTCGCAGAGATCGGCCTGCTTCGAGCCGCGCCGCGCGTCGGTGTAATTGATCCGCAGCGTCGCGCCCTTTCCTTCGTCCACCTCACGGCCGCAGCTGTCGCAGACGAGAACCGTTTTTCGTGCCATTGGATTTCCTCCTGGAAAGCGGAGTGGTTGCATGAAGCGTATCGGAAAGCAGGGGGCAATTCACGCGGCAAGGCGCGAGCGCCGAATTCGCCACGAACGCAACAAGCTGAGCAGCGCTTGCTCCTCGCGATCGAGACCCAGATCGCGCGCACCGACTACGCGCAAATGGCGAGGTCTGAAATCGTCGAGCGTTCTGCCGTCGAGATACTGTTCGACCACTGCAGGGCTGACATAAGACGATCGCGCCACGGCAGGAGTGTTTCCGAGCTTTGCGCCTACGGAACGCATCACTCGGCCAACCACTTTCTTTGCCTCCGTCTCGGTTTCCGGGGGCCCGCGCTCCGCGAGTGCGATCGCTGCGAGCAACGTCCCGCCCCAGGTTCGAAAATCCTTGGCAGTGAATTCGTCGCCCATGTGCTCTTCGATGTAGTCGTTGAGGCGGGCGCCCGTGAGGTTGAAAAGCGACCCGTCAACCTCGTAGCGAAAGAGCCGCCGGTCGCCGTCGAAGGCGATCAGCTTCTTCATGGCGTCGGCCAGATCCTCGTCGACGATCGCGGTCCGAACGAGAACACGGTGTTTGCCGCGGTACTTGAAAGTAATCCGGCTTCCGCGCACGGTCACGTGCCCCTTCCGAAGCGTTGTGATGCCGAATGTCCGCGTCGTTCTCGCATAACGCTCGGTCCCGACGCGAAACCAGCCGAGGTTGATCAAGCGGAGCGCCAGTGCGGAGACCCACTCCGGCGAGAAGGTCTCCCCCTTCATGTCCTTCGCCATCGCTTTGCGCAGATCCGGGAGCCGCTCGGCAAAGCGCACGAGCTTGTCGAACTTCTCCTGCTCCTGCCGGGCGCGAAATTCGGGGTGGTAGAGGTACTGGCGCCGCCCCGCGCGGTCGACGCCGGTCGCCTGCAGTTTCGCGGTCGAGCGAGGCGAGATCCAAACGTCTTTCCAGGCCGGTGGAATCACGAGCTCCTCGATCCGCGCGAGCTTGGCCGGATCATCGATCCGCTTCCCTCGCGAGTCGTAGTAGTTGAAACCACCTTTTCGGCCCTTGCGCCGCCAACCGCCTCTTCGTGCCATGCGAGCCGTGTACCCCCGGCCGTAGGATCCGACGCATGCCCACGATCGCGGTGCTCGAGGGAGACGAGACCGGGCAGGAGCTGCTCGAGGAAGCACTTCGCGTTCTCGATCCCGAGGTAACCGGGCTCGACGTCTCGTTCGACAGCTACGACCTCTCGCTCGAGAACCGTCGGGCGACCGAGAACAAGATCGTCTTCGAGGCTGCGGCGGCGATCCGCGAGCACGGGCTCGGCCTGAAGGCGGCGACCGTCACGCCCGAGGGCGTCGAAGACGTCGGCTCACCGAACCGGATCCTGCGCGAGGAGATCGGCGGCCGCGTCATCGTCCGGACCGGACGTCGGATCCCCGGCGTGATCCCGCACGGCGGCGTGCACGCGCCGATCTCGGTCGTGCGCATGGCCGTCGGCGACGCTTATGGGGCGAAGGAGTGGCGCGAGGGCGAGGGCGCGGACGAGGTCGCGTTCCGCACGGAACGGATCGAGCGCCGCATCTGCCGCGGGGTCGCCGAGTTCGCGTTCCGGCTTGCGGAGCGCTCCGGAGCGAAGGTGTTCGGCGGCCCCAAGTACACGGTCAGCCCGGTCTACGAGGGCATGCTCAAGGAGGAGATGGATGCTGCGGCCGAGCGCCATCCGGACGTGCCCTACGAGCCGCAGTTGATCGACGCGACCTTCGCGTTGCTCGTCGCCACGGC
>JBKPQP010000128.1:0-7457 GCA_046734155.1 Actinomycetota bacterium
GCGCTGATCCTCCAGGCAGTCGTCGAACGCGCCCGCGAGCGCCTGTTCGCCGCGGCTTAGCCGTCCTCGAGGAAGACCTGTTCGATCACCGCCCGGACACGGCGTGATCGACGAGGGCGAACGAGCCCGGCGGCGATCACCACGACGACGCTCAGGACCAGAAGGGCTAGCACGAGCAGTAGCACTGTCGGTTACGTCTTCCCCGCGACGCCCTCCTTCATTCCTAGGAACCCGAGCGTCTCGGCCAACTTCGGGCAACCGGCGAGCCCGTCGACCAGCCGTTCGACGTCACGTGCCCGCAGCGTGACCGGCCCACGCCGAGCCGTCCCACCCGTCGAGTAGGCGAACCGCACGAGGCGCTCGCCCTTGGCGCTCTCGAGCAGCTGCACGACTGACGCGAACCGCTTGTCGCCCGAGCGTTGCTGGAGGCTCAGCTCCTCGACGAGCGTCGCCGGCCCCCAGGGTGTCGCCGTCTTCGTTGCCACGAACGGCAACGTAGCTCGCAGCGTGTGACCTGTCTGTCGCAGCTTCGCGCCAGATCAGGGACCGAGCCACGTCACCTCGGTGTCGAGCAGTGCGAGGAAGTCCTCGGGGTCGTCGACGGCAATCTCGGGCGGATGTACACCGGGCTTCCCGAGGCGCCCTTCGGCCAGCTCGACGGCAGCACGAGCCGCCGGCTCCGACGTCGACTTGGCGCTCCCGCCCCGCGTCACTGCCCTGCCCACGACAGACGCGCCTCGGTCCGCGCGCACCTCGACCTCGTGCACGGCGACCGACTCCGGAGACTGCGTGTACGGCTCTGGCAGCTCGCCCTCCTCGAGCGCCAGCAGCTTCTCGAGCAACCCGGGCGAGAGGCAGAGCCGGAAGCTGGCCTCACGCAGTGTCGAAAGGCTCACCGCGAGCGTCGCCAGCTCCGAGTGCAGCGTGAAGATTCCCTCCGCCGACCCGACCGGCTCCGGGAACTCGCGCGTCGCGGCACCCGAGAGGGGGTCGACTTCTTCGAGCCCTCCGTCGCGCAACACGACCGGCCGCATCCGCAGCTCGTCCCGGAGGGTCTGCACCGAGTACGGCGCGGGGAACGGATGATCCGCCGCCGCAGGGTCGCGCGTCGCGGCCCAGATCTCCATCGACACCGGATCCTCGCCGAGCCGGCGCGCCGCCGCCGCGGCGAGGAGGTTCGTCTTGCCGGGCGCCGAGCCAAGCCCGAGGATCGCGCAGAGCCCCGGGGAGAGAAACTCGTCGTACAGCCCGAGCTGCGCCCGCGTCATGTGGAAGAGCCCGCCGAGGTCGACGTAGTGCGCCCCGGCCTCCAGCGCCCCCCACATCACGTCGAGGTTGAGGCGGTAGTCCGCGGCGTTGACGACGACGTCTGAACCCGCCAGCGCAGCGCTCAACGAAGCCGGATCACGGGCGTCGACGTGCTCCGGTCCCTCGAGCCGAAAGTCCCTGCGAGCCACCTCCGCACCCCACTCCTCGAGGAACCCTGTGACGTTCCGGCCGATCGTGCCCGTTGCCCCGATGACGGCGATCACGTCAGAATCGTCTCATGACCGTGGAGCAGCGGACCGAGAGTGAGCGCATTCTGGCCACCCGCGAGCAGTTCGTGCCGCGCGGGATAGCGACCACGCCGATCGTCGTCGCACACGCGGAAGGCGCCCGAGTCGAGGACGTCGACGGCAGGACGTACATCGATTTCGCAGGCGGGCTCGGGTGCCAGAACACGGGCCACGGCCTCCCCGCGGCGGTGGCGGCCATGCACGAACAGATCGACACGTACCTCCATCAGTGCTTCATGGTCGGGATCTACGAACCGTACGTGGAGGTCTGCCGACGGCTCGCGAAAATGTCGCCGTGCTCAGGCGCGAACCAGAAGAGCCTGCTCCTGAACAGCGGCGCCGAGGCCGTCGAGAACGCGGTCAAGATCGCCCGCGCGGCCACCGGCAAGCCCGGAGTCCTCGTCTTCGAGAACGCGTTCCACGGCCGCACGCTGCTGACGATGACGATGACGCACAAGGAGAGCTACAAGAAGGGCTTCGGACCGTTCGCGCCGGAGGTGTACCGCGCCCGCGGCCCGTATTCCTACCGCGGGGTCACGTCCGACGACGCTCTCGAGGACGTGTCCGCGCTCCTCGGCGAGCACGAGATCGCGTGCGTCGTGGTCGAGCCCGTCCAGGGCGAAGGCGGGTTCATCCCGCTGCCCGAGGACTTTCCCGCGCGGTTGCTCGAGCTCTGCCGCGAGCACGGAGCCGTCTACGTCGACGACGAAGTGCAGTCCGGCGTCGGCCGCACCGGCCCGGTCTGGGCGATCGAACGCTACGGCGTCGAGCCCGACCTACTCGTCTCTGGCAAGTCGCTCGGCGGCGGGCTCCCGCTGGCCGCCGTCACCGGCCGCGCCGACGTGATGGATGCTCCGGAGCCAGGTGGGCTCGGCGGGACGTTCGGCGGGAACCCGGTCGCCTGTGCCGCGGCGCTGGCGGTGCTCGACGAGGTCGGCCACGAAAACTTCCGCAAGCACTCCGAGGACCTCGGAACCCGCCTGCGCGCGAGGCTCGACGACATCGCGGGCCGCGTGGAAAGCGTCGGCGAAGTGCGCGGCCTCGGCCCGATGCTCGCGCTCGAGCTCGTCACCGACCGCGAGAGCAAGGAGCCGGCCGCGGAGCTCGCCAAGAAGACGACCTCAGGAGCTCGGGAGCGCGGGCTCATCCTCCTCTCGTGCGGCACCTACGGCAACGTGATCCGCATCCTCGTGCCGCTAGTCATCCATGACGACGATCTCGCCCGGGGTCTCGAGATCCTGGAGGAGTCGCTTGTCGACGCCGCCGCCGGCTGACGTCCGGCTCGAGAGCCTCCGCAAGTCCTACGGGGATGTCGTCGCGGTCGACGGGGTCGATCTCGAGGTGGCTCGAGGTGAGTTCTTCACGATGCTCGGCCCGTCGGGCTCCGGGAAGACGACGACGCTGCGTCTGATCGCGGGCTTCGAGCTTCCGGACGAGGGCCGCGTTCTTCTGCAAGGAGGCGACGTCACCAGAGAACCGCCGTACGCCCGGGACGTGAACACGGTGTTCCAGGACTACGCGCTCTTCCCGCACATGACGATCGCCGACAACGTCGCCTACGGCCTGCGCGTCAAGGGGATCGGCAAGGCCGAACGGAAGGAGCGTGTCGACGAGATGCTCGATCGCATGCAGCTTCCGACCGTCGGTGGCCGGAAGCCGAGCCAGCTCTCGGGCGGCCAGCGACAGCGCGTCGCCCTCGCGCGCGCGCTCGTGAACAGACCGAAGGTGCTGCTGCTCGACGAGCCGCTCGGCGCGCTCGACCTGAAGCTTCGCCAGGAGATGCAGCTCTTCCTGAAGAGCCTGCAGCAGGACCTCGGGATCACGTTCATCTACGTCACGCACGACCAGGACGAAGCGCTGACGATGAGCGACCGCGTCGCCGTCTTCGATTACGGCCGCATCGAGCAGATCGGCTCACCCGCAGAGGTGTACGAACATCCGGCGAGCGCGTTCGTCGCAGGGTTCGTCGGCGTCTCGAACGTGATCGACCGTAACGGCAGGCGCTTCGCAGTCCGCCCGGAGAAGATCCGCATGGCCGAGCCCGGAGGCGGCTCCCTCAACGGCGCCCATAGGGAGCGGGGGCACATCCGCGACGTCGTCTACGCGGGCATGGTCACGCGCTACCTCGTCGACCTGGACCAGGGCGGCGAGCTTCAAGTGGTCAGGCAGAACCTCGAGACCTCGTCGTCCGAGGCGCTCGATGCAAAAGGCAGAGCGGTGCTCCTGGAGTGGAGCCCGGAACACATGCTCGAGATCGAACCCGACTCGGGGGACAAGGAAGGAGCGGTATGACGAAGCGTCACAGGCACGTGCTCGGCTCGGTTGCAGCCGCGCTGCTCGCGGTCGTGCTGGCGTTCGCCGCGGCCAGCTGCGGCGGCAGCAGCGACTCGGAGTCGTCGGGATCCACGACGACGACATCGGGCCAGGCCTCGATCGGGCCAGGCGAAGGAAAGCTCAACCTGATCGAGTGGCCGTACTACGCGGATCCGTCGTTCGCGAAGAAGTTCGAGAAGCAGACCGGCTGCACGATCCATCGCAAGGACGCGGGTTCGTCCAACGAGATGGTCGCCCTGATGCGGGCAGGCGGCGGTGGTGGCGGCGGCGAGTGGGATCTCGTCTCGGCCTCCGGCGACGCGAGCCTGCGCCTGATCAGGGGCGGCGACGTCCAGCCGGTGAACGTCAATCTGATCCCGGAGTGGAAGAACTTCATTCCGATCTTCAAGTCGCCGGCGCACAACACGGTCGACGGCGTCCACTACGGCACCTCGCTGCAGTGGGGCCCGAACGTGCTGCTTTACAGGACGGACAAGATCAAGCCCGGCGTGACCGAATGGAGCGCCCTGTACGACTCGAAGTACAAGGGCCAGATCACCATCCCGAACAACCCGATCCAGATCGCCGACGCCGCCTTTTACCTGATGCACTCGAAGCCGGACCTCGGGATCAAGGATCCGTATGAGTTGAACAAGGAGCAGTTCGACGCCACCGTCGACCTGCTCAAGCAGCAGAAAAAGCTCGTCAAGCTCTACTGGAACTACGACACGGACGGGCGGGCCGCGTTCGCGAACGGCGACGTCGGGCTCGGCGCGATCTGGCCTGTCGACACGCTCGCACTCCAGGCGAAGAACGTGCCGGTGAAGGAGGTCATACCCGCCGACGGAGCGACGGGCTGGGCAGACACCTGGATGCTGGCCAAGAAAGCACCGCACCCGAACTGCGCCTACATGTGGATGAAGTACGTGAGCACACCGCAGGTACAGGCGCAGCAGGCACTCGTGTTCGGCGAGACCCCCGTCAACCCGAAAGCGTGCCCCTTCATGAACAAGATCCAGGCCGGCTCGTGCGCGAAGTACCACCTGGACGAGCCGCTCCCCTTCTACAACACGATCAAGTTCTGGAAGACGCCGGTCGCCGACTGCGGCGACGGCAACAACGACTGCATGGACTACAACGCCTGGCAGCAGGCGTGGACCGAGATAACCGGGTGACCATTGTCTGAGGTCGCGGAGGCGGGCGTCCCGCTCAGGGGAGCCCGCCTCCGTCTCTCAGCCTTCTTCTGGCAGCGACCGTGGCTCAAGGTCGCCGGCCTGCTGGCGCTGCCGTTGCTCGCGTTCGGGATCGTCTACCTGGGCTCGCTGTTCGCGCTCTTCATCTCGTCGTTCTGGAGCGTGGACTCGTTCACCGGCAAGGTCGTCCACACCTGGAGCTTCGACAACTTCAGCACGCTCATCGACGACACGGTCTACCGCCGGATCGCGTTCCGCACGATCTTCATCGCGGCGGCGGTCACCGTGACCGACGCCATCCTCGCCCTCCCGCTGGCCTACTTCATGGCGAGGCTCGCCACGCCGCGGCTGCGCGCATTGCTCTTCGTGCTCGTGATGCTGCCGCTCTGGTCGAGCTACCTCGTCCGGATCTACGCCTGGCGCCTGATCCTCGCCAAGCAGGGCGCGCTCAACTGGGCGCTGAACGGCATCGGCCTGCCGGACGCGAACCTCGCCTACACGAACACTGCGATGTGGATCGTCTTCTCGTACGTCTGGCTGCCGTTCATGGTGTTCCCGGTCTATGCCGCGCTCGAGCGAATCCCGCAGAGCTACCTCGAAGCCTCACAGGATCTTGGCGCGAGGAGTTGGCGGACCTTCCGAACGGTCATCCTGCCGCTGGCGCTGCCCGGGCTCGTAGCCGGGTCGATCTTCACCTTCTCGCTGACGCTCGGTGACTTCATCACCCCCGCCCTGGTCGGGGGCGCAGACTCACAGTTCATCGGGAACGTTGTGCACAACTACGTCGGCATCAGCAACAACGTGCCGCTCGCAGCCGCGTTCGCGACTCTCCCGGTGGTGGTGATGGCCGTCTATCTGGTAATCGCGAAACGACTCGGCGCATTCGAGGCCCTCTGATGGAGACTCGGGCCATCCGCGTCGGTATGGGCGTGGCGACGACGCTCGTGATCGCCTTCCTCTGGATCCCGATCCTGATCATCCTGGCCTACGCCTTCAACGGCTCGGTCCTGCAGACGTGGCCGATTCAGAACCTGACCCTGCACTGGTTCCACGAGGCCTGGGTCGACCAGGAGGTTCGCTCGTCCCTCTGGCTCTCGCTGAAGATCGGCCTCATCGCGACCCTGGTCGCAATGGTGCTTGGCACGGCCGCCTCGTTCGCGATCAGCCGCTTTAGTTTCTTCGGGCGCGAGGGGATCTCGTTCCTGCTCCTCCTGCCGATCGCCCTTCCGGGAATCATCACCGGGATGGCCCTGAGCTCGTTCTACAACTTCGCCGGCATCGGCTTTTCGATCTGGACGATCGTGATCGGCCACGCGACCTTTTGCGTCGTGATCGTCTACAACAACGTGCTCGCTCGGCTGCGGCGTACGTCACCGTCGATCGTGGAGGCCTCGATGGACCTCGGAGCCGACGGGTGGCAGACGTTCCGATTCGTCATCTGGCCTGTGATCTCGACCGCACTCGTCGCCGGGGGGCTGCTCGCTTTCGCGCTCTCGTTCGACGAGGTGATCGTCACCACGTTCACCGCGGGCGCCCAGACGACACTCCCGATCTTCATCCTCAGCAACATCCAGCGCGGACAGCAGCTTCCGATCGTGAACGCGGTCGTCTTCGTCGTGATCGTGCTCACCGTCATTCCGGTCGTGATCGCCCAGCGGCTGACGCGTGAGTCGGGCGTTCTGACTGGTCGTTGACGCGTCCTACGGAGTTGTCCCCGCGGCCGGGAGAGGAGTACGGTTCCTAGCTTGAGACCAAGCGGAGGGCTGCGATGAGCGTCACGATTTCCACTTTCCAGAACTTCGTCGGCGGCAAGTGGGTCGACGCGGCCCAGGGCGGGACGGCCGAGATCATCAACCCGTCCACCGGAGATACGATCGCCGAGGTTCCGAATGGGACTCAGAAGGACGTCGACCGGGCGGTCGACGCGGCCAAGGCGGCGCTACCCGAGTGGCTGGAGACGACTCCGGGCGAGCGCGCCGAGGCGCTGCTGAAGCTCGCCGACGCGTTAGACGCGAACACCGAGGAGCTCGCGCAGCTCGAGTCCCAGAACGTCGGCAAGCCGGTGCCCGCGGCGCGCGACGAGATCCCGGTCTCGTCCGACAACATCCGCTTCTTCGCGGGTGCGGCGCGGCTGCTCGAGGGCCGCGCGACCGGCGAGTACATGCGCGGCTACACCTCGATGATCCGCCGCGAGCCGGTGGGGATCGTCGGCCAGATAGCGCCGTGGAACTACCCGCTGATGATGGCCGTCTGGAAGATCGCGCCCGCGCTCGCGGCCGGCAACGTGGTCGTGCTCAAGCCGTCCGAGCAGACGCCGCTGACGACGCTCCGCATGGCGCAGCTGGCTGAGGAGATCCTTCCGCCCGGCGTGCTGAACGTGATCACCGGCGACGGC
>JBKPQP010000129.1:0-14790 GCA_046734155.1 Actinomycetota bacterium
GTGAGCGTGAGCTCGACCGGCCAGCAGGGCGACCTCGAGAGCGCGACACCCGTGCTGAGCGCCGACGGCAAGTTCGTCGCCTACTCGTCGTTTGCGGACAACCTGATCCCCGACGACGAGAACGAGGGCAACGACATCTTCGTCCGCGCCCTGCAGGCGAATACGACCGAGCGCGTCAGCGAGTACACGGGCCACTACGAGGCCGAGGGCGACAGCCAGCGCCCCTCGATCAGCGCGAACGGCCGCTACGTCGCCTTCGACTCGGACGACTGGGATCTCGTCTGGGGCGACACGAATGACTCGTTCGACGTGTTCGTCAACGACCGCGCGACGACGGTCACGACGCGCGTGAGCGTGGACGACTCGGGCACCCAGACGAACGGCGACAGCTTCCGGCCGTCGATCAGCGCCGACGGGCGCTACGTGGCGTACTACTCGGAGGCGTCGAACCTCGTCTCCGGCGACGCGAACGGGTCGACCGACGTGTTCATCTACGACCGCAGAAGCGGCGCGACGAAGCGGGTGAGCGTGGCTGCCCGTGGAGAAGAGGCGAGCGGCGACAGCGTGCGGACGGCGATCTCCGGGAACGGTCACCTCGCCGCCTTCGAGTCCGATGCGACGAACCTCGTCCCCGGGGATACGAATCGCTTCACGGACGTCTTCGTCCGCGACCCGCTCGGCACGCCGGCACTCGCGCCGCAGCCCAAATGCAAGGTCCCGCGCGTGATCGGAATGCGGGTCGCTGTCGCTCGCAGGAGGATCGCCAAAGCGAACTGCAACACCGGTCGCGTGCGCCGTGCCCGTTCGGCGAAGACCCGGGTCGGCAAGGTGCTCTCCCAGAGCCCGAAGGCCGGCTCCGTGCGGCCGCGAGCCACGAAGGTGAACCTGGTCGTCGGCAAGCGCTGACGGCCGAAGGTCCCGGCTGCACTAGAGTTTCCGCACGAGCTGGAGAGGAAGAAGAGTGGGATGACGATCCCTGAAGACTCCCGGCTGCAGGGAGTCACCGCCGAGCGAGACGTCGCGCGACAAGAGCGCGCCTGGCTGACCGCGATTATCGAGCAGATGCCCGGCGGTCTCATCATCGTCGAGGCTCCAAGCGGCCGCGTGCTAACGGTGAACGAGTACGCTCGCAAGCTGCTCGGCATCACGGATGGCGACTCGCTGCACGGGATCGAGCGGGCCTTCAGGCCGGACGGCTCCGCTTATCAACTGGAGGAATTTCCCCTTTTTCGAGCTCTCCAGGGTGAGACGATCGCAGGCGAACTCCTGGAGATCGCTGGCCCCGAAGGCGAGCACGTCGTCATCAATGTCCGCGCGGCGCCGGTACGGGAGCTCCAAGGGCGAATCACGGGCGCAGTCTCCCTACTTGAAGACGTCACGGTCCGAGCAGCCTGGGACCGGGCTGAGCGCCAGAGGGAGTTCGTCACGAACGCCGCGCACGAGCTTCAGACCCCCCTCGCGGCGATCACGAGCGCGGTCGAGGTTCTCCAGGCGGGGGCGAAAGACTCGTCGGATCGAGACCTGTTCATCGAGCACATCGAGCGACAATCCCGACGGCTCGTCAGGCTCGCGAGGGCCCTTCTCACTCTCTCCCGAGCGCAGATCGAAGGCGAGGAGCCGCGAACCGAGATGGTCGACCTTCGGCCGACGCTCGAGGCGATCGCGGAGCGGATGGAGCCGCCCGAGAACGTGTCCCTGACGGTCGAGTGCCCGCCCGAGCTCGCGCTGGTCGCCAACCGCGAACTGCTCGAGCAGGTGGTCACGAACGTCGTCCGCAACGCGGTGAAGTACACGGAACAGGGCTCGGTGCGGATCAAGGCGGAGCTGCACGAGGGTCGGGCCGAGATCCGAGTTGTCGACACCGGGATCGGAATCTCCAGCGAGGCACTGCCTCGGGTCACAGAGCGCTTCTACCGTGGAGAGGAGTCGACCGACGGTTTCGGGCTGGGTCTGGCGATCGTGCACTCCGTGCTCGATGTGATGGGCGGCGAGTTGCAGATCGCCTCGCAAGGCCCCGGGCGCGGGACGACCGTGACGATGTCGTTGCCGCTCGCCGCCACGCAGGTGCCGCGTTGACCCGTGTTCTCGTCGTGGACGACGAGCCGGCGCTGCGAGATGCGCTCGGCTACGCGCTTCGCCAGGAAGGGTTCGACGTCGAGCTGCGCGAGGACGGCGACTCCGGCCTGGCCGCCGCGCTCGAGGACGACGTCGACGTGGTCGTTCTCGACCTCATGCTCCCGGGCCTGACCGGGACGGAGGTCTGCCGACGGCTTCGCGCGGAGAGCCCGATCCCGATCATCATGCTGACGGCCAAGGGCGCAGAGGTCGACCGTGTCCTGGGCCTCGAGATCGGCGCGGACGACTACGTGACGAAGCCCTTCTCAATGGCGGAGGTGATCGGACGCATTCGCGCGATTCTGCGGCGCCGGGAGCTCGATCGGGCGGGGCCCGGTGGCGTGCGGCGCGTCGGAGGCCTGGAGCTCGACCTCGTCCGGCATCGACTGCGCGTGGAGGGCGAGGTGGTCCCGTTGACTCCCTCCGAGTTCCGGGTCCTGGAGCTCCTCGCCGGCGATCCGGAACGCGTCTTCAGTCGCGCGGAGATCATGCAGCACCTCTGGGAGAGCTCCTACGTCGGCGACCAGCGCGCCTGCGACATCCACATCTCCAACCTGCGCCGTAAGGTCGAGGAGGATGCCGCCGACCCGAAGCGGATCGTCACGGTTCGCGGGGTCGGTTACAAGCTCGTTCCTGTGTGAGCGAATCCGAACCGAGCCGAGGGAGAACGCTCAGTCGCGGCTCACTACGCTCGACAGCGTGTCAGTTCTTGACTTCGACATCCGCACCGCGCAGCTCACGCCCAGCATCTACGTCGTCTCCGTGACGGGGGAGATCGACGCCTCCACATCTCCATCGCTCGAGCAGGAGTTGGAATGGGTTCTCGGCGACGGGGCGAGCAACGTGGTCGTGGATCTCGGAGAAGTGGCCTTTATCGACTCGACTGCGCTGAGGGTTCTGCTCAGGGCCCTACCCAAGTTCTCCAAACGCGGGGGGAAGCTCGTGCTTGCCACGGACGACAGCCGCGTGTTGAAGACACTGGAGATCACCGGGCTCGACACGAAGTTCACGGTCGAGCCGAGACTCGCGGAGGCCATCGCCCGGCTCGCGGACGGTCGCTCTCCCGTTCGCGACGGAGACAAGGCCGTATGACGTGGCACAGGGGCCCGCGCACGGCCGAGCTTCGTGGATCGAACCGGAGCGTCTATGCGGACGGCGCCGAGGCCGAGCCTCTTCGCAGGCAGGCCTCGCCGCTCCGCATGAGCTTGGGGTCGGTCGTGGTCAGCTGGCACTGCGCGTGCGGTCACGAATACCGGGTGCGCACGGAGCCGCTGACGTTCTGGCCGCGCAACTCCCAGTGCGGATTCCGCGCGGAGCCCGCCACGACGTGCGTCGACTGCGGCGCCGATCTCGAGGAGCAGTACGCCCTGGAGGCCGCGCGGCTCGTCAGCGCCGCGATGCTCGGCTGAGCTTTCGAGGAGGAGGGAGTGGCGGGACCTCTCGGAGGGCTATTTGAAGTCGCGTTTCTTGACTACACGACTCCGATCAGAGGAGCGGACTCTTCCCGCCCCTCCCTCAAGGCGAGGGTAGGTGTGTCCGGCCGAGTGTTCAGTCGGAGTTCTGTTTGCTTCTGCTCACACACTCCTAGTCACCCGGGATCGTGTTCGGCGAGTTTGCGTAACAGCTCTGTTCGAGGCCGCGCGGGTGACCTGCGGCTGCAGCGGCATAGTTCGCCTTGAGCGCCTCCAGACCGCCGTCGTGGGCGAAGACCGCGTACGGGACGTCGGGCGGATTCGGCGGCGTGTAATTCTCGGAGGCACCAGCCGGCGCCTCGAGGATGTTGATCGTCGGTGCGCACTGCCGGGTCGGCAAGGTCGGACGCGTCGCATCGACCCGGTCGAAGAACGTCGTCGTCCGGCAGAGCCCGCGTGCCGGGAAGCGGATGAGCGCCGGCTCGAAGGTCAGGCTGGTCGTCAGCCGGGGCTAGTCACGCGGCGCGGGGCAGGCGCGTGCCGCTCAGGTGCTCGGTGATGCGCTCCGCGTCGAGCGGAAGGACGGTCAGCTCGGGAGGAGGGCGGCGAATGAAGCCGTGGAGGAGCATGAGGTCCTCCGCCTGCGCGGGTGTCAGCGATTCGTCGAGCTCATCCGCAGAGCGGCAAAGCGCGATCCCTGCGTCGATCTCGAGCCGTGCGCCCGGGCCCGGTGGAAGCGTGCGCACCGCACGGATCGCGCCGCCGTAGACGAAGAACGCCTTCTGCCGATCGGGCTCGAGCCCAGGAGCGATCAGGCAGAGCTCGAGCCCGCGCAGCCGCTCCAGCCGCCGCAGCCGCTCGACGACGTGCTCGAGCGCCTCGATCCGGTCGCGTAGCCGGCCCGCCTCCTCGTAGCGCTGGGTCTCGGCGAGATGCGTAAGGCGTGCGCGCAGACGCGGCAGCGGGCCGTCCTGGAGGAGCGTCTCCAGCTCCTGAGTCGTGCAGGACGCGAGCGCTCGCGCTGCCAGAGACGCCTGCCGGCGCGAGCCGATCGGACCGAGCGGCCCAGGCTTCTTGGAAACGACGAACTCGTCTCCCCGGCGCCGCAGGTAGACCCCATGCTCCGTACGGCGACTCCGAGAGTTGGCGGGCGGCGCGAGTTCGCGAATCAGGCGCAGCTCTTCGAGCGCCGCCTCGAGCTCGGAGCCGAGCACGCGCCACTCGATCCGGGCGAGCGCGAGCAGCGCTGCTTCGACCGAGGGGCGCTGCCGGTCGCTGCGGAAGTACGAGCGAAGGCGGGCGCGCAGGTCGCGGGCGCGGCCGACGTAGAGCACCTCGTCGTGGCGGTCACGGAAGAGATAGACGCCTGGGTTGCTCGGCGCGCCGCGGGCGAGCATCCGCTTGCCGTGCACTCTGCGCTTGACCGGCGCGGCCAGCCCGCGTAGCTCCGACAGCGTCCTGGCGCCGCGCTCCTGGGCGAGCCCGATGAGCTGCACGAGCACCTGGGCCGTCGCCTCGGCGTCCGGCAGTGCGCGGTGGCACGGCTCCGTCGAGACGCCGAAGAAGTGGGCGAGCGAGGCGAGGCCGACACGGCGGAGCCGCCCTTCGAGCAGGCGGCGCGCGAGCGCGGCCGTGCAGAGCGGCGGTTCGGACAGGCGCCGCTCGCCGAGCTGCCGCTCGAGGAACCGTTGGTCGAAGCGCGCGTTGTGCGCCACGAGCAGGTCGTCGCCGGCGAAGTCGAGAAAACGGCGTAGGACGATCGAGATCGCCGGTGCACCGCGCAGCTCCTCTTCGCGAAGCCCCGTCAGGCGTGCGATCGGCTCCGGCAACGCGATCCTCGGATTGACGAGCGACTGGAACGAGTCGACGAGCTCGAGCCCCTTCACTCGAACTGCGCCGATCTCGCAGATCTGGTCGCGCCCGGCCGCCAGCCCTGTCGTCTCGAGGTCGAAGACGACGAGCTCGGCCTCTTCGAGCAGCGGATCCGGGCGGCCGCCGACGAGCGAGACGGTCGTGCCCGTGCAGACGACCCGGCTGTCGCCCGCGGTCACCTCTTCGAGGAGCGAGCGGGCGAGGCCGTCGGGGATGGAGCTAGTTGCGAAGAGCGCCCGGGCCGCCTCGACGACGGTCAGCGTCCCGCGCTCCTCGAGCGTGTCCACGAGCCGATCGAGCGAGTCGAGGGCGAGTTGCACCCCTCAAATGAAAGCGAACATATGTTCGCTATGCAAGCTCGGGATCAGTCGGGAAGCAGCGGAATCGCGAATCCCTGCCGCCGGCCGAGGAGGACGGCGCGCGTGATCGAGCTCGATCCGAAGCGCAGGCGAACCTCGTCGAGCGCAGCGTCGAGCGTGTCGCTCCAGGTGCAGTCCAGGGGCAGCCGGAGCTGGCCGAGGTCGTCGTCGAGGTTGCTGATCGACACGCCGACGAGCGTGATCCCCTGGCGCTCGATCAACGGCTGCGCAACGTCGAGCAGCTCGCGGGCGGCGACGAGAATCGCGCGCGTGTTCGCGGTCGCGTACGGCAGCGTCTGCGAGCGAGTGGCGCGGGACGAGTCGTCGAAGCGCAGGCGGAGCACGACCGTGCGGCCGAGCCGGTCGGCCGCTCGCATCCGTCGCGTGACGCGCTCGACGAGCCCGATGAGCGAGGTGTCGACCTCGGCGAGCGAGGTCGGGCGCCAGCCGAGCGCGCGTTGCGCTCCCATCGAGCGCCTTCTCCGCCGCCTTTCGACGGGTCGCGGGTCGCGGTTGTGCGCGAGCGCGTGCAGCTGGCGCCCCGCCGCGCGGCCGAGCATCGTGACGAGAGCGTTCTCAGGCAGCTCCGCGACCTGCCGGACGGTCGTGATCCCGGCGTCATTGAGCCGCCGCGCGGTTACGCGCCCGACGCCCCAGAGCCGCTCGACGGGGAGCGGGTGCAGGAACTCGAGCTCGCGGTCCGGCGGCACGAGCAGGAGCCCGTCCGGCTTGGCGACGCCGCTCGCGACCTTGGCCAGGAACTTCGTGCGTGCGACCCCGACCGTGATCGGGAGGCCGACGCGCTCGCGCACAGCCTCGCGAAGCCGCGTCGCGATCTCGAGCGGAGAGCCCGCAAGCCGGCGCAGCCCGCGGACGTCGAGGAACGCCTCGTCGATCGACAGTCCCTCGACGAGCGGCGTCGCGTCGTCGAAGACGCCGTACATGGCCTTGCTCGCCTCGGAGTAGGCCTCCATCCGCGGCCGCACGACGACCGCTCCAGGGCAGAGCCGAAGCGCGCGGCGAACGCCCATCGCGGTCTCGACGCCGCGCGCCTTTGCCTCGTAGCTCGGGCAGAGGACGACGCCCGCGCCGACGAGCACAGGCCGCCCGCGAAGCTCAGGGTTGTCTCGCTGCTCGACGGCAGCGAAGAACGCGTCCACGTCCGCATGCAGGATCGTCGCGTCCGTCCGCACGAACATATGTTCGCACAGCGTTAGGCCAGCTGTGCGATCAGCACTGCGAGCAAGACCACGATCAGGACCCCGATCAGCGCGAAGCTACCGAGGACGAGCTTCACCTTGCGCAGGACGACCGCCCATACGACCCAGGACATGAGCTCCGACGCGAGCCGCATGCGCTGGAACCAGATGCTCGAGATCCCGAGCCGGGCGAGCATCCGACCTGCCAGGCTCGCCTCGAAGCGAGCAAGCTCGGCCGCGCGGACGCGCTCCTGCCAGCGCACGGTCATCTCCTTCGCCTCGCGCCGAGCGGCACGCCGATAGAGCGGAAGCGCTTTGCGCCGCATTTGCCAGTACTCGAGCGACCGCTTAGCGTCCTCGAGCGGCGGCGGCGCGAGCATGCGCTCGATCACGACGAGATCTGGGTCTCGCTCAGATACGTCCATCGGAGCCCAAAAGTGTAGAGCCATTCGACCAGAGTGGAAGGGCCTCCAGCCTAGACACGTGACGTTTCCGTCCTAGACTCGACGAAATGCTCGTACGAAAGACAGTCACGATTCTCTTCTCGGATGTCGTGACGTCCACCGAGCTTGCCGAGCGGCTCGATCCTGAGTCGATGCGGCAGGTCATGTCTCGCTACTTCGACGAGATGCGAGCCATCGTCGAACACCATGGCGGGACCGTGGAGAAGTTCATCGGTGACGAAGTCATGGCGGTCTTCGGCATCCCGAACGTCCATGAGGACGACGCGCTCCGCGCAGTCCGCGCAGCAGCAGAGATGCGTGACCGGCTCGCAGTGCTTAACGAAGAGTTCGAGCAAACGTGGGGGGTGCGGCTGAATGCCCGAACGGGCGTCAACACCGGTCAGGTGGTCGCTGGCGACCCCCTAGCCGGCGGCTCGTACGTCACCGGCGATCCGGTCGTGCTCGCCAAGCGCCTCGAGCAAGCGGCTGACCCCGGCCAGATACTGATTGGGAAGGCGACCTACCCATTGATCAAGGATGCGATCAAGGCTGGCCCGCTCACATCGTTCTCCGTCAAGGGCAAGGCACAACCCGTGGACACTCTCCCGCTCGACGAGGTCGACGTCCACGCGCCCGGTGTCATGCGCAAGCTCGACGCGCCTCTCGTCGGTCGCCGAGCCGAGCTCGCCCGTCTTCGGGAGGGCTTCGACGAGGTGGTTCGTGCGAATTCCTGTCAGCTGCTGACCGTTCTTGGTCCCGCCGGGATCGGCAAGACCCGTTTGGCCGCGGAGTTCTGCGAGACGCTCGTCGATCGCGCAACATGGCTGACCGGGCGCTGCCTCCCCTATGGGGATGGAATCACCTTCTGGCCGTTGGCGCAGATCGTGCGCGAAGCCGGTGGGAAAGCGGCAATCGTGGAGGCGATCGGGGACAGCGACGATGCGAATGTGGTCGTGGAGCTCATCGAGGGCACGATCGGGCCGTCGCCCGTCGCCGGCGGAAGCGACGAGAGTTTCTGGGCGGTCCGCCGCTTCCTCGAGGCCATGGCCGCAAGCGGACCGTTGGTCGTATGCCTGGAGGACATCCACTGGGCCGAGCGGACGTTCCTCGACTTGATCGAGTACTTGGCGGTCTGGATCCGCGACGCGCCGATTCTCCTCCTCTGCCTCACACGGCCCGATCTGCTCGAGACCGAGCCCTCCTGGCTCAACCCGAGCCGCAACGCGAGCGTCTTGGCGCTCGAGCCACTCTCAGAGGCCGAGGCCGACGTTCTGCTCGACGCTCTCCGCGGTGAAGTCATCCTCAACGCACCGACGCGCCGTCGGATCGCTGCCACGTCGGAGGGAAACCCGTTGTTCGTCGAGCAGATGGTTGCGATGGCAGCGGAGAAAGGAAACGGCGAGGTGGCCGTGCCCCCGTCGATCCACGCGTTGCTCGCAGAGCGACTCGATCGGCTGAGCGCTGAGGAACGGTCGGTCATCGAGCGCGCGTCCGTCATCGGGAAGGAGTTCGTCCGCCGGGAGATCGTCGACCTCTGCCCAGCGGAGCTGCGGCCGTCGGTCGGTCAGAATTTGATGGCGCTCGTGCGAAAGGATCTGATTCGGCCCGCGCCGTCCGTCACGGACCGAGATGACGGCTTCCGCTTCCGACACGCACTCATTCGTGACGCCGCCTACGACGGGCTGCCCAAGGAGATCCGGGCAGAGCTGCACGAGAATTTCGCGGGGCAGCTGGAGACGTATGTCGGCGAGTACGAGGTCGAGCTCGACGAGATCATCGGCTACCACCTCGAGCAGGCAGTACGGTGCCGCGTCGACCTCGGTCGCGTCGGCGGGGCTACCGACGACCTCTCCTTCGATGCAGGCACCCGCTTGGCGAGAGCGGCTCGGCGTGCCTTCGCGCGCGGCGACGTCCCGGCTGCGCGCAAGCTTCTGGAGCGCGCCGCGTACCTCCTCGAGGCGCATCCTGAGGCGCGCACCGAGGTTCTCCTCGATCTCGGCGTTGTCGCGCGAGAGCATGGTGATGCGAGCCGCGCCGACGAGGTCTTGGTCGACGCGGAGCTGCTCGCCCGATCCGTCGGCGACGAGAGGCTTCGACTGCGGGCCGAGCTCGAGCAATCCGTCCTCCGCCTCTACGTCGACCCCGGCATCGAGGCTCGGCAGGTGTTCGAGGTCGCAGAGCGCGCGACCCCCGTCTTCGAAGCCAGCGGCGACCAGCTCGGTCTCTCTCGCGTTTGGACCCTCGTCGCCGACGCACACTGGTTCCGATCCCAATACGCCACCACGGAAGATGCCCTCGAGCGGGCTCGAGTCTATGCCGACCGTGCGGGTGACCGCCGGACGATGTCGTCGATCCTGGGCGCGATGTGCCGGGTCGCGCTAGTCGGGCCGCTACCGGTCGAAGACGGGATCCGCCGCTGCCTCGAGATCCGCTCACAGGCGAGAAACGAACCCGCGCTGCAGCCCGTCGCCGAATCGATCCTGGCTGTCCTGGAGGCGATGCGTGGTCGCTTCGACGAAGCACGGAAGCACTACCTGGAGAGTCAGCGAGCGTTCGACGAGCTCGGTTTCAGCTTGAGGCTCGCGTCGTTCCGGATGTACTCCGGTTGGGCCGAGCTCATCGCGGGCGACTGGACGGCCGCAGAGCGGGAGCTTCGGATCGGCTACGAGGGGCTCCAACGTATGGGCGAGCGTTCGGTCCTCTCGACGCTGGCCGCTTTCTTCGCGCGTGCGATGTTCGAACTTGGACGTTACGACGAGGCGGAACGCGTGACCGAGGTCAGTGCCGAAGCCGCCTCCGCCGACGATCCGATCACTCAAGCGATGTGGCGAGGCACACGAGCCAGAGTCGTCGCCGTCACCGGCCAGAGCGACTCACAGGCTGAGCAGCTCGCCCGCGAGTCGGTCGAGCTGGCGTTCCAGACGGATTGCGTGAACATGCAGGGAGACGCCCTCGTCGACCTGGCCGACACGCTGAGGCTCCTGGGCCGTGCCGGCGAGGCATCGGAGATTCTCGAGCAGGCGGTCGAGCGCTACGAGAGAAAGGGGAACGTCGTGTCGGCCTCCGCTGCCCGGGAACTCATCGCGCAGGCGCAGCCCGTCGAGGTTGACTCCCGCGGCACTGAATAGAAGACTCTCCGTCGGGGTTCGAGCCGAAAGGAGGCGTCATGCCACTTCCGTATGTGATCTCGGCGAACCTGAGTCGTGAGGACGCCAGAGATCTCATCTTGCGCCTTGCGGAGGATGAGGGATTCCGGGACGAGTTCCAAAGCAACACGCAGCAAGTCCTCCATGACCATGGGATCGAGGTGACGCCGCAGTCCCTCCCCGAGGAGGTCGTCTTGCCGGATCCGGACGCCATTCGCGCGTTCCTCTCCCTGGTTGAAGAGAGGATCGTTCCCGAATCGGCCTCGCCATTTGCCATGCTCGTCCTGATCCTGGCGTTCGCCGCGATGCCCGTGATGATGGGAGACCGCCCGTTGCCCGATGGGGCGGGTTAAACGTTCGCGCTACCTCTGCTTCTTCTTCGACGACTTCCCGTTCCTCGACGTAGATCAGCTGCTCCGTGGCGTCATCGAACCGGTGACGGTGCAGCAGATCTGCGCGCTTTCGATTCTTCGCGGCGAGGCGGTCCCGCTTTCTACTGAGGAGTTCGAGCTCGTCGCTTCGACGCCCTCGGACGACTGGGTGGAGTCGGAAGACGAGGAGGCGGCGCGTCGTCTGGCGCAAAAAGGCGTTCTCCTGAGTGACGAGGCCGATCCGGAGCTGGCGGCGCTCCGCGCGCGGCACGAGAGCCTCGAGGCGGCAACTTGGAATCTCGAAGCAGCTCTCTACTACTTCCTCTCCAAGTGGCGCGGAATCGACCTCCGCCGGCTCGCGGGGCAGGACGAGAGCTCTGAGCTACAGCCGCCGACGGACGAAGCGGTGCAGGCGTTCGTGGATCGCGTCGGGTTGCCCCCGGAAGCGTTCCACTCAATAGCTGATCCACTTGCTGTCCATGCGCTGCCGCTCGTCGAGCGCGACGGGGATCTCTACGACGTGCTACTCCGCCGGGAGACGACGCGCAGCTTCGATCGAGGTGCGAGCCTCACCTTGGACGAGCTCTCAGTCGTACTCCGCTACGTGTTCGGATTCCACGGATACATGCCGCTGCTCGGGCGGGTGACGACACTGAAGCGCACGAGCCCATCGGCAGGCGGGTTCCACCCGATCGATGCGTATCCGTTGATCACGGCCGTCGACGGGCTCGATTCCGGCCTCTACCACTACGACGGCGCCGAACATTCGCTCGAGCTGTTGGCGCCTCTCACCGTCGACGAGGCACGGTCAGCGGCGACCACCTTCGTGTGCGGCCAGACATACTTCGGCGACGCACAGGTCATGGTCGTGCTTTCTGCACGCTTCGACCGTGCTTTCTGGAAGTACCGAAACCACCGTAAGGCACTCACCGCGCTGCTGATGGATGCGGCCCACTTGAGTCAGACGCTGTACCTCGTCGCAACGGAACTGGGGCTCGGTGCGTTCGTCACGGCCGCGATCAACAACACGGACATCGAGGAACGTTTTGGGCTCGACGGTTACCGGGAGGGCGTGGTCGCCGTCTGTGGCTTCGGTCGGGCCGCCGCAGAAAGATCACCGTTCGATCCCGAGTTCCTGCCCTTCGTGCCCAGGGAGACCGCGCGCGATGGAGATCCGCCCGGTCACGGCTGACCGCCTTGTGAACCTCACGGGCCCGCGGCTCGTGCCGGCCCGCTCTCAGCAGTAGGAGCGCGTGATGCTCAGCGGGGTGAGCCGTGAGGGGCACGGACCCAGCACCGTCAGCCGCGCCTGGGCGGAGACCGAGGGGGTACCGCCCGTCGCCCTGGCGGTGGCGGTGTTGACGATCACGCCTGCCGGGGCCGACGATGAGACTCGCATCTTGAAGTTTCCGAACGCCGTTCCGCCGACCGGCAGGCCAGCGAACGTCCTGCAGACCAATCCGCCGGCACGGCGTGTGAAATGAGGAGGCGCGCTGACGAGGGTCAAACCTGACGGAACCCGGTCACAGACCTGCAGGAGCGTGGCCGAGTCACTGCCGACGTTGGAGATTCGCAGCACGTACGTGACGGTCTTCCCGGGCTTCGTCGCGCGCGGCCTCACCCGCAGCCCGATTGAGAGCCGGGTGGCGCTGAGCCTGAGCGGCGCGAACGACGAGCCATTCTTCGCCTGCAGGCTACGGGAGGCGGTGCCACCGAGACCCGCTGAGACGACCACTCCCGCGCCAACTACGAGGGCGGTGACTACTGCGACGCGCCGGGCGGCTGCGCGGCTCACGGTGCGACTCTATACAAGGAGGGCGCCGGCTGTCTACCCCTCACGGTTGTGCCTCGACGTCGAGCCCTGACGGTTCGCGAGGCTGTGCGTGATCAGCGTCCGCCCGAAGCCGTGCCAGTCGTAGCCGAGGCAAGCGGCAGCTCAACGAAGAAGGTCGAACCAATCCCCTCGCTCGACTCGATCCAGATCCTCCCACCCATGCGCCGCACCAACTCGCGGCAGATGTAGAGGCCGAGGCCGGTGCCGCTGACTGCGCGGGTCGTGCCCGCGAGGCGGTAGAACTTCTCGAAGACTTTTTCCTGCTCGGCGTGCGGAATGCCGACGCCCTCATCGCGAACGGCGATACGGACGTGATCTCGACTGGGCTCGAGTCGGACCTCGACACGGCCCACGCCTTGCGAATACTTGACTGCGTTGCCCACGAGGTTCGCGAGCACCTGCCGAAGCTTGTCGCGATCCGTGGAAACCGGCGCGAGCGCGGGTGGTGCCATGAGCTCGATCGAGACCTCGTGCGGCGCGTGCATGCGCGCGGCCTCGATGACCCGGCGCGCGACGTCCGAGACGTCGACCTGCTCGCTCGCAAGCGCCAGCCGATCACCTTCGACTTGGCTCGTGAGCAGGACGTTGTCGATGAGATGCGCAAGCCGCTCCGATTGGTCGGAAATGACGGAGAGGAGACGGCCGCGCAGATCGTCGTTGAAGTTGACGTCGTCTCGCTCGAGGGTCTGCGCCGCGCCGTAGACAGCTGCGATCGGCGTTCGCAGCTCGTGGGAGACGGTGGCGATGAAATCTGCCTTGAGCTCCTCGAGTCGCTGTTCCTCGGTTCGGTCGCGGAATGCGTAGACGGTTCCCTCCGCGAATCGGACCCCAGCGATCGAGAGCCAGAGCTCACGATCTCGGATCTCAACGGGAACCGTCGTCTCGGGACAGGTGGACGCCGCCGGAGCGTTCGCGATCGTGACGGCTTGCGCAAGTGCCTCCCAGCGAGGGATCACTTCCTCGACCGGCCGCCCCAGAACCGCCTCGGCCGGAATGCCCGTGATCGCCTCGGCGGCGGGGTTCCAGAGTTGAAGCACTCCCTTCGCGTCGACGAGGAAGACGCCGTCGGCCACGTAGCCGAGCACGCGGGCCGCTTGCCCGCGCTCCTCGGCTTCCCGGTACAGCCGAGCGTTCTCGATCGCGATTGCGGCACGGTCGGCGGCGACCCCGAGGAGGCTCCTGTCATCGGACGAGAAGTCACGCGAGATCGGCGCCCCGGCCACGAGCACCCCGATGATCCGCCGCTCGACGGCCATCGGTATCGCGATCAGCGAGCGGAACGTTTCATCGGCTCGGTTTCCATCGTCCCTCGCAATACCGATTTCGATCGTCCGGCGTTCGTTGAGAACGCGTCTGACAAGCCCTTCCCGCTGCGCAAGCCGCATGGCCGCGTCAGTGTGTGCGTCACCACCGGCCGCGGCGCGTAGCGAGAGTGAGTCGTCGCGACCATCGACCAGGAGAATCGCGGCCACGTCGACCGCGACGACGTCGCGGATTCGTTCGAGCAGCTCACGAAGCATGCTTTCCAGGGGAAGGTTGGCGAGGATCGTCCCGGTGACGCTCTGCAGTCGAACGAGTCGTTCCGCCGTTGCCTCGGCTTCACGCCGCGCCGCACGCTCGCAAGCAAGGAGGATGTCGCGCTCCTTCCCGAGTCGAATCCGTTCCAGCGCGTGCTTGATGCTCTCCGAAACTGCCTCGAGCAATGCCACTTCGCCGTCGTCGAATGGCTCGTCATATAACCGTGCGACGCCTACGACTCCGCGGTCGACCTCCCCGGCGAAGGGCGCGAGAACGAGCTGACGGATTCCGATCCCGAGCAGATCGCCCTCATGCACTTGCGGCTCCGCAAGCGTGAGAGCGGACACGCAGCGCTCGTCGTCGCGCAGCGCCGCGCAGTGATCAGGCGTTAGGCCGTGCGCGCCTACGAGCGCCGGGACGACTCTGCCGTCATGTGCTGCCAGGACGAACGCGATCTCGGCCTCGAACGCCTCGCAGAGCTCTGCGGTGAAGAGCTCGCCCAGCTCGGCCTCGGAATGGGC
>JBKPQP010000130.1:0-7647 GCA_046734155.1 Actinomycetota bacterium
GTCACGATGAGCTGGCCGATACAAAAGGAGGCCACGGCCAGCAATCCCGAGCCCGCGGAACTCCGAATGATGTTCGAGCCGGGCCAGGCCACGAGCGGAATGGTCGTCGCCAAGGACTACGTCGGCGTCCACTACCACGGCGACACGCACACCCATCTCGACGCGCTCTGCCACATCGGCTACGACGGCCTGCTCTACAACGGGATGTCGACCGACGTGATCACGTCCGACGGGGCGGCCGCCGACTCGGTCGAGCTCGTCAAAGACGGCCTAATCGGCAGGGGCGTTCTGCTGGACATCCCCGGCGTCCGACGCGTTCCCTGGCTCGAGCCGGGCGACTCGATCTTCCGCGACGACCTCGAGGCGGCCGAAGAGGAACAGGGGACACCAGTCCGGGAGGGAGATGTTCTCCTGATCCGCACAGGCCATGCGAGGCGGCTCGACGAACTCGGCCCCTGGGACACGCCGAACCACAAAGCCGGCCTGCACCCGACGGCCATGACCTTCGTCGCCGAGCGAGGCGTCTCCGTCCTCGGCTCGGATGGGAACAGCGACACCGCGCCGAGCTGCACCGAGGGCGTCGAGTTTCCGATCCATGTCCTCGCGCTCAACGCGATGGGCGTCTGGCTGCTCGACTACCTGCGCTTCGAGGAGGTGCTTGCCGCTTGTCGCCAGGCGGGGCGCTGGGAGTTCCTATTCGTCGCCGCACCGCTCCGCATCACGGGAGGAACCGGCTCGCCGATCAACCCGCTCGCGATCTTCTGACCGGCCGAAAACGGCCGAAGCACAGCCAAGCGCGGCCGATAGTCTGGAGCCATGGCCGTCGTCGAGGCGAATGACCTGCGCCGCGTCTACAAGACGCACACCGGGACGATCCGCCGCCGCGTCAAGGAGATCGAAGCCGTGCGCGGGGTCAGCTTCGCGATCGAGAAGGGCGAGCTGTTCGGCCTGCTCGGACCGAACGGCGCGGGCAAGACGACGACGATCAAGATGCTGATCACGCTCCTGATCCCGACCGCGGGCACCGCGAGCGTCCTCGGTTTCGACGTCGTCAAGGACCCGCGGGAGGTCCGAAAGCGGATCGGCTACGTCTTCGGCGGCGAGCGCGGCGTCTACGAGCGGCTCTCCGGCTACGACAACCTCCGCTACTTCGCCGAGCTCTACGGCGTCCCGCCCAAGGTCCAAAAGCAACGGATCGACGAGCTGCTCGAGCTGGTCGGCCTCAAAGGCCGCGAGCACGAGCGCACCGAGGGCTACTCGCGCGGAATGAAGCAGCGGCTGCACGTCGCGCGCGGGCTTCTGCACGACCCCGAGGTCGTCTTCCTGGACGAGCCGACGATCGGCCTCGACCCGGTCGGCGCCCGCGACCTGCGGGCCACGATCGGAACGCTCACCGAAGCCGGCAAGACGATCCTGCTCACGACGCACTACATGTTCGAGGCGGACGCGCTCTGCGACCGGATCGCCGTCATCTCGCAGGGTGAGATCGTCGCCGAGGGCACGCCGGAGCAGCTGAAGAGCCGCGTCGCATCGGGCGCCGTGACCGAGGTCGAGGTCTACGGGATCCCGGACGAGACCGTCGAGCGCCTCCGCACCCTCGAGGGCGTCATGTCCGTCTGGGTCGAAGAGCGCGAGCAGGCGCAGGTGCTGAGCGTCCAGACCCGCGCTGACGTCCAGTTGACCGCGGCCATCCTCGGGCACCTGAACGGCTCGAACGTCGGCCGCGTCTCGCACCGCGAGCCGACGCTCGAGGACGCCTACGTCGCGCTCGTCAAAGACGAGTGAGAACGCTTCGCCTCCTGGGCATCGGCTGGAAGTTCCACTTCAAGATGATCATGCGCTCGGCCTTCGACGGGGTCGGCCAGGTCATCTACCCGCTCTTCTTCGCCACCGTCGCATTCTTCGTCTTCCGAGCCGGTGACAGCCCGAGGACGCTCCTGTACGCGTCCCTCGGCTCGGCTGTGATGGGCATGTGGTCGGCGACGAGCACGACCGCAGGCTCTGCGATGCAGCGCGAGCGCTGGCAGGGCACGCTCGAGGCGCTGGTTGCGACACCCACGAATTTCGCGCTGATCCTGCTCCCGGTCACGATCGCGATGGCGACGATCGGCATCTACAGCCTTGTCGCGACCCTGCTTTGGGGGCGATTCCTGTTCGGCATCCACCTGACCTTCGTGCACCCGGCTCTCTTCGTCCTCTCGATCCCTGCGACCGTCCTCACGTTCGGCGCGCTCGGATTCCTGTTCGCCGTCTGCTTCGTCCGCTTCCGCGCCGCGTGGGCGCTCGGGAACATGTTCGAGTACCCGGTCTGGCTGATCTGCGGGTTCCTGGTCCCGCTCACCTTCTTCCCGTACTGGGTGCGGCCGATCTCCTGGATCCTCGCGCCGACCTGGGGCATGAACGCGATCAGAGAGTCGTCGCTCGGCGGCTCGCCGCTCCCGGATCTCATCATGTGCTTCGTCCTCGGCACGGCCTACATCGTGCTCGGGTTCCTCGTCATGGAGCGCCTCCTCCGAGCCGCCCGTGAACGTGCCGCGCTCTCGCTGACATGAACTCGCTCCGTCTGTTCTTCGTCGGCGGCCTGACGAGCTACCGCGCGCTCTTCTACTGGCTCTCGCCGACGATCTACATCCCGAGCCTGATCGTCGCGCCGATCTTCCAGATCCTCCTCTTCGCGTACATCGGGCGCTCGGCCGGTCTCGAGTCCGACGTTTTCTACGTGACCGGAAACGCAATCCAGTACGCGGCGATCCCCTGCCTCTTCGCGATGTCCCAGACGGTGAGCGGGGAGCGCTACCAGAACACGCTCCATGCGATCCTCGTCAGCCCCGCGAAGCGGTTCCCGCTCTTCGTCGGACGCGCGCTGCCGGTGATGGGCAACGCCTTCTTCGTCTCGGCCTTCTCGTTTGCAGCCGGGTGCGTCATCCTCGGTGTCAGCCTCCCGGCCGGCTCGATCCCCGGCCTCGCGGTCGTGATCCTGATCGCTGCGTTCTCATGCACGGGGCTCGGCCTGACGAACGCCGCCATCTCGCTCCGCGTCCGCGAAAACGCCGTGCTCTCGAACGTGATCTTCGGGTTCCTGCTCATCTTCACGGGCGCGAACGTCCCGATCTCTGAGCTCCCGAGCTGGATGCAGGACATCTCGCACGTGCTGCCGCTCACGCACGCGATCCAAGCCGCGCGCGACCTCGCCGCGGGCGAGCCCTTCTCGGACGTGACCGGCCTCCTCGTCACCGAGCTCGGGATCGGCCTGGCATACCTCGCCGGCGGCCTCGTGCTCCTCCGCGTCTTCGAGTGGCAGGGCCGGAAGCACGCGACCCTGGAGCAGCTGTGAGCCGCTCCTTCCGTCTCTTCTGGACCGGCTGGCTCTTCAACATGAAGAACCTGACCATGTCCGGGTTCTTCATCCTCAACGCGACGATCATGCCGATCTTCTTCGCGACGATCGCGCACTACATGTTCGCGAGCGGCACGCGGCCGGGATCCGGGCTCCTCTACGCGTCGCTCGGCGCCGGGATGATGGGCATCTGGTCGTCGGTGCTCTTCGGTTCCGGCGGGCTCATCCAGTGGCAACGCTGGCAGGGGACGCTGGAGTACGTGATCAGCGTGCCCCCGCGACTGATCGAGGTCGTGCTGCCGATGACGGTCGCGACCGCTTCGATCGGGCTCTACTCGATCGCCTCGACGCTGCTCTGGGGTCGCCTCATCTTCGGCCTCCCACTCGACTTCATCCACCCGGCGTGGTTCGTGGTCGCGCTCGTCGCGTCGATCGTCTCGCTCGGGCTGCTCGGGCTCGTGCTCTCGTCGACGTTCGTGCTGCTGCGCAATGCGAACTCGATGTCGAACCTCCTCGAGTACCCGGTCTGGCTCGTGACCGGACTGCTGATCAGCCTCTCGCTGCTGCCCGGCTGGACACGGCCGATCTCGTGGATTCTCGCTCCGACCTGGGGCATCCGCGGTCTTCGCCAGGCCGCGGTCGGCGGTGACCCGGTGTTCCCGATCGTCATGTGCATCGCCCTCGGCCTGGTCTACCTCGCGATCGGCCATTTCACGCTCGGCTACTTCGAGGTGCGGGCGCGCAAGAGCGCGACGCTGGCGCTGCGATGAGCTCGGTCCGGATCTTCTTCATCGGCGGCTACCTCGCGTACCGCGCGCTGTTCAACTGGATCCACTGGACGATGTACGTGCCGACGATGCTCGGCGGGCCGATCTTCCAGATCCTGTTCTTCGCCTACGTCGGGCGCTACGCCGGACTGCGTTCGGACGAGTTCTTCGTGATCGGGAACGCGGTCGCGATCTCGTCGCTCGGCGGCATCTTCGGGATGGCGATGACGATCGGCGGCGAGCGCTGGACGCAGACGCTGTCGTCGATCCTCGTCACGCCCGCGAACCGACTCGCGCTCTTCCTCGGCCGTGCCGTGCCGAACCTCCTGAACGGCGTCATCGTCTCGACCGTCGGGTTCATCGTCGGCTGGCTCCTGCTCGACTTCACGCTGACGCCGACCGAAGTGCCGGTGATCGCGCTGATCGTTTTCGTGACGTCGTTCTCGTGCACGGCCTTCGGGACGATGATCGGAGCCTTCGGGCTGCGCGGCCGCGACATCTTCTTCTTCGCGAACCTGATGATCTTCGTGTTCCTGCTCTTCTGCGGGGTGAACGTCCCGCTGGACGCGCTCCCAGGGTGGATGCAGCAGGTCTCGAGCCTGCTCCCGCTGACGCACGGGATCCAGGCTGCGCGGCTCGTCGCGGACGGCGCGTCGCTCGCCGATGTCTCGGGCCTCGTCTGGACCGAGCTGCTCATCGGCGTCTCCTACGCGGCATTCGCCTATCTCCTTCTCCGGCTGTTCGAGATCGACGGCCGGCGCCGCGCGACGCTCGAAACGATGTGACCGGCTAGCTCGCAGCCACCGCCTCACCCGTGGCCTGCGCCACGTAGCCGCGCACGTCGCCCGCAGGCTCGCTGTACGAGTCGCCGAGCGCCGACTCGACGCGCCCGATGTAGTCCTTCGCCCACCCGGGAATCCCGGTGTCAGTGGCGGCGAGGAACTCGAGCGTGGCCGCGAGCCTGATATCCGCGATCGTCGGCGTGTCGCTGCCGCCGATGAAGCCCTTGTCGGTCCCCCAGTACGCCGGGTAGACGTCGAGGATCTTCGGCAGCGCCTCCTCGGCCGACTTCCGCGCCGCTTCCTTGGCATCGTCGGCGGCGTCGGACGTCGACACTTCGCCCGGATAGCCGGAAAAACCGAGGCGCGGGTAGGTCGCGCGCGCCATCAGCGGGTAGAAGATGCTCAGCGTGTAGAAGTTCGCGGCGTCGACCATCGCGCGCTTCCCGAGGTCGGTCGGGTACAGGTCGTCACGGCCCTCGCGGGTCGCGAAATACATCATCACCGCGCAGCTCTCGCCCAGGACGCCCTGCGGGAACTCGTCGCTCTCGATCGTCGGCGTGAGCCCTGGCGGGTACTTGGACAGGTACTCGTCGCCCTGCGTCTGGCCCCAGACGTTCTCTTCCTCGACGGGGATCCCGGCCGCGCGCACGAAGACGCGGACGGACATGTTGTTCACGCTCGGCGGAAGCATGTTCAGCTTCATGGCCATGACGTGCCCTCCTCCGGTTGTTTGCTGTCACAAAGAATATTCCGGCGCGGATCACAGTTCGGTTCGAACCAGGGCCGCGCCCTCGACGAGCGAGCCGAGCTTCCCTCGGGCTACGTCGCGCGGGAGGTACTTCATGCCGCAGTCGGGGCCGACCATAAGGCGATCCGAATCGATGTGCTCGAGCGCGGCGCGGATGCGATCGGCGATCGTCTCGGGGCTCTCGACGTCCATGTCGTTCAGGTCGAGGACGCCGAGGATGATGCGCTTCGAGGGCAGCTGCTCGAGGATGGACGGGTCGAGCCGCGGCTGGGCGGTTTCGATTGAGACCTCGTCCGCCGGACACGCGTCGAGCTCGGCGAGAAACGGGTAGCCGTCGCTCGGCTTCTCGTGGACGATCGCCGCGTACCCGAAGCACGTGTGGAGCGCCTTCGTCGCGCCCACGCCTTCGAACGCGCGCGTGATCGCCTCGAGCGCGTACTCCCGCGCGTCGTCGGGCCGCGCCTGGAGGTACGGCTCGTCGATCTGGACGACGTCCGCGCCGGCGGCGACGAGGTCGCGCAGCTCAGCGTTGACCGCGTCCGCATACGCGAGCGCAAGCGAACGCAGGTCGGGGTAGTGGTCGTTCTGCGCCTGCTGGCTCATCGTGAACGGTCCTGGAACGGTGACCCGGATCGGCCGCTCGGTCAGCCCACGCAGGAGCTCGGCGTCACGCACCTGCACCGGGCGAGCGCGCTCGATATCGCCGACGACCCGCGGTACCGGATTCGGATGCCCGGTCCGGTCGAGCGCGGTCCCCGGCGCGTCGAGGTCGAGGCCATCGAGCGCGTTCGCGAAGTAGTTCGAGTAGCTCTCGCGTCGGATCTCGCCGTCGGTGACGACGTCGATCCCGGCCTCCTCCATGTCCCGCACGGCCAGCCGCGTCGCGTCGTCCTGGGCCTCCTGCAACCACGCCTCGTCGACCCGCCAGAGCTCGTGCGCCGGAACCCGCGGCGGAAGCCTCCCGGCGAGCTTCTCACGGTCGATCAGCCAGTCCGGCTGCGGGTAGCTGCCGATCACGGTCGTCGCGAGCGGGTGCATCGGTAGAAAGATACGAGCATGAAGACGCGGATCAGCCAGGCATACCCCGATCGCGTGGAGGTGCGCGGACGCGACCTGGCCGGCGAGCTCATGGGCCGGCTCACGTTCAGCGAGTACTTCCACCTGCTGCTGACCGGGGACGAGCCGACCGAGGAGCAACGGTTCTTCCTCGATCTGCTGCTCATCTCGATCGCCGAGCACGGGCTTATGCCGACGAACGTCGCCGCGCGGATGACGCTCGCGGCCGATCCCGAATCTCTGCAGGGCGCGGTCGCGGCCGGGATCCTCGGCTGCGGCCCGGTGATTCTCGGCACCTCCGAGGAGTGCGCACGGCTGCTCGCGGCGAACGTTGGGCGCGACCCGGTCGAGATCGCGCGCGAGGTGCACGCGGCCGGCGAGAAGATGCCCGGCTTCGGCCACCCCGTCCACAGGCCGGTCGATCCACGCGCGGAGCGGATCCTCGAGCTCGCGGACGAGCACGGCGTAAGCGGCCCGCACTCCGAGCTCGCACGCGGGCTGCGCGAAGCCGTCGCCGAGGTCTGGGGCAAACCGCTGACGATGAACGTCTCGCTGCCGATCGCCTCGGTCATGCTCGATCTCGGCTTCCCGGTCAGCGCGGTGAAGGCGGTCCCGATCCTCGCGCGCACGGCGAGCCTCCTCGCGCACCTCGCCGAAGAGCAGCAGGACCCGATCGGCCTCGAGCTGGCTGCTGCGGCCGAGGAGGCGGTCGAGTACGAGCCCTGACGCCGAGAGCTACCGCGCACAGATCGCGTATCTGCTCGAGCGCTCCGCCTTCTATCGCGAGCGGCTCGGCCGAAGCCCGAGCGATCGGCTCGAGGACATCGCCGAGCTCCCGCTCACCGAGAAGGCCGAGCTGCGGGCGACGGTCACGCCCGAGAATCCATTCGGCGCGCACCTCTGTGCTGAGCGGTCCGACATCGTCCGCATCTACTCGACGAGCGGCACGACAGGCGC
>JBKPQP010000131.1:0-3348 GCA_046734155.1 Actinomycetota bacterium
CACGTCCCAAGGCCGCGACGAAGCCGAAGCCGAGGCCCACGCCACCGCGGCAGACGGCGAAGCCGAGGAAGACGCGACGGGCTCCGGCCACGAGGACCCGTGCGAAGCGCCGCGAGTCGAAGCCGGCCCTGGCGCCGAAGCTGCGCACGCTGACGAGAGCGCAGCGCGTGGTCACCTGGCGCCGCTTTCCCGCGGCCGTCTACTACGCGGTCTACCTCCAGCGGGGCACGAAGACGATCTTCCAGACGAGGACCGTGCGCCCCGGCACCGTGCTACCCGCGGGCCTCACGCTCAAGCCGGGCACGTACCACGTCGTCGTGCGCCCGGCGATCCCGAACGACGCCGGCATCATCCTCGGCCCCACGCTCGTCAGGAAGTCGGTGAGGCCGTAAGCACGAGCCTCGACGGCCGGACCGCGAGCCACGCCAGAGCCCACAGGACGGCAATGGCGACGAAGCCTGCGCGGCCGTGACCGGGTAGCGCGAACGTGAAGCCGACGAGCGGCGCCCCGACGAGGATCAGGAACGTCGCGCAGCTGTTGACGAATCCGACGGCGGCACCGGGTGCATCTGGGCGCAGTGCCTGGGCTCCCGCGAAGGCGGCGGCGAACGGGATACCCGCCGCGAGCCCGAGCAGCGCCGCGCCCGCGATCCCCACCGCCAACGGGATGTCGAGGAGCAGGAGGACCGTCCCCGCCGCACCCAGCAGCATGCTGACGCCGAGCAGGTGCGCGGCCTGCTCCGGCCGGCGTTGGAGGATCCGGCCGCCGAGCGGTCGGGTGACGATGCCACCAAGCAGCACCAGGGCGGCGACGGCGCCCGCGAGCCGCCGGCTGTAGCCGTCGTGCTGGAGGAGTGAGACGGCCCAGGTCCCGACGATGACGCTGAGCCCGAACGACGCGGTGTGCGCGGCCGCCAGCGGATACAGCCGCCGGTCACGCACGATGTCGGCGACCTCGGCGCGGTCCGGGCGCGGGCGCTCTCCGGGACGCCGGTCCCGCGGCGCGAACGGCAAGGCGAGAAGGACGAGGCCCGCGCAGACCAGCGCGGTCACGTACGGAGCCCGCCAGTCGAGCCCCGGCACGGCGAGGGGAACGACCGCCAGTGCGAGACCACCTCCGCCCACCCCGGAGGCGCCGTAGATCCCCTGTGCGCCCGCGGTACCGACCGTCGCCCGGACGTACTCGCTCCCTGCGACGAACGCGATCCCTGTTCCGAAGCCGGCCACGAACCGTCCGGCGAAAGCCCCCGCGAACCACGGCAGCAGGAGCGCGAGCACATTGCCGGCCGCGACGATCGCGAGAGCGACCATCCCCCACGTTCGCGCTCCACGTTTGTCGACGAGCCTTCCGCCCGGGATCTGCATCACTAGGTGCGTGAAGAACAGGGCGGTCGTCAGGAAGCCGATCGCGCCGAGCCGGACGTCGTAATGGTCCGCCAGGACGTCGGCGGCCGGGCCGAGGTTCGCGATGTTGTATCCGGCGGCCGCGCCGAGGGCTACCCCGGCGGCGATCGCTCGTCTCACATGCAGGTCCAGCCGCCGTCCACGGCGAGGTTGATGCCGTTGACCGCCTGGTTCTCGAGCAGGAAGCGCGACGCGCCCACGATCTCCTGCATCGTTACCAGACGGCCGATCGGCGTGCGATCCACGAGCGCCTGCAGGCGCTCGGGAGGCATGTCGCGCCACTGCGGGCTGTCGCCGACGATGGCCGGGTGCAGCCCGTTCACCCGGGTCGGCGCGAGCTCGATCACCAGCGTGCGCACGAGGCTCGTCACCGCGCCGTTGACGGTCGTGACCGTCGTCGAGCCCGGATAGGGCCGGTCGCGCGCGAGACCGCCGAAGATGAGGATGGCGGAGTCGTCGTGAAGCCGTGGCTCCAGCGCGTGGATCACCTCCGTGTAGCCGACGAGCTTGAGGGTGACCAGCCGCAGCGCGGCTGCGAGGTCGTAATCGCGCACGGTGTTCGCGTCACGCTCGATCGCCGCGAGCACGAGGTAGTCCACGTCGCCCACCTCGGCGACGCGCTCGGCGATCGCTTGCGGCTCGCAGAGATCGAACCCGATGCCGCTTGTCCGCCCGCCGATCTCCTCCGCCGCGGTCTCGGCCCGGGCCTGGTCACGCCCGGTCACCACCACCTCGCGGCCGTCGTCGGCGTACGACTGCGCGAGCTCGCGGCCGAGACCCTGTGTGCCGCCGATGATGACGACGTTGCCTGTGGCCATTCGCTCTCCCTTGTGCGCCGGGGGGTGGGCCCGGCCCGCGCTGCGGCGGGCCGAGCCCAGGGGTTACGCCTAAACCGCCGCCATCGGCTCTGCCGCCCAGTCAGGCAGCAGCTCGCCCGCGGACAGGATGTGGTTCCGCGATTCGTCGAGCTTCGCGAAGACGTTGTCGAGGTTCGCGCCGACCAGCTCGCCGTTGCGCTTGACGGCGCGGCCGGCGACGAACACCGAGTCGACGTTCGAGGTGTCCGAGAAGACGACGATCGTTCCGATCGGGTCGACCATCGGCGCCGTGTTGATCGCGTTCGCCTTCAGCAGCACGAGGTCCGCCTGCTTGCCCGGAGTGAGCGAGCCGACCCTGTCCTCCAGCCCGATTGACCGCGCGCCGTCGATCGTCGCGAACTCGAGCACGTCCTTGTGCGTGATCGTCGGCGCGAACGCGATGTCCGGCGTGTCGGTGAACTCGAGGATCCGGTCATAGGCGAGCGCCGTCCGCATCTGCGTGAACATCTCGCCCGGGACGCTGGAGACGACGTCGACGCTGAGCGACGGACGGACCCCGCGGGCGAGCATCTTTCCGGTCGGCGGCGGGCCGTGCCCCATCAGCATCTCGACGTAGGGCGCGATCGAGGCCTTGCCGCCGGTCGCCGCGATCCAGTCGAGCTCTTCATCCGTCAGGTCGGTCATGTGGATGTAGCAGACGTCGGGCCCCATGAGCCCGAGGTCGTGCATGTCCTTCACAGGCGTGTAGTGCAGGTTGTGGAGCCGCATGCCGACGTGCACGCTGATCAGGATCCCGAGCTCGCGCGCGAGCGCCCAGTCGTGCTTCGCCACCTCGGCGTTCACGTTGCCGGGCTGGCGAGCGGCCATGGCAAGGGTGATGAGGCCCTCCTCCGACGAGAAGTACGTGTCGCGGATCCGCCTGATGTCCTCGGGGTGATTGAGCTCGCTCAGCATCCACCACTCGCCGCCCGTCGGCATGCCGTGTGCGTAGACGGCGCGGATACCGGCATCCTTCAGGCCCTGGATCGCCGCGTCCGAGTGATCGGGCGTGTTGCTGATGTGCGACCAGTCGAGCAGCGTCGTGACGCCGCCGTTCAGCGCCTCGAGCGAGCCGGCGTAGTCGCCG
>JBKPQP010000132.1:0-3223 GCA_046734155.1 Actinomycetota bacterium
CGTGGGGCGGTCCGGCTTCTTCGAGCCGGGCGTCCTCGATCGCGCCCCGGCCGGTGGTGGCGGCGGCCCGGGGCTCGAAACGTTGCCAAGGCTCGTTCCGGGCCTGCACGAATCGGCTTCGCGGCTCGCCCGGATCTTGCCATTGCGCCTATGAGCGGGGACCACCAGTTTCGCGCGGCCGACGATGCGATCCTCCGGAACCGACCGCACTACGACCACGTACGTCCCGGGCGTCAGGCGATGGCGTCCGACCCGGGCTCGCAGCCTGAGGCGGTTGACACCGCGATGGCCGTGCACTCGGTACTGGCCGACGAGGCGGCAATCGGGCGCCACCTGCCGGACGGCGAGCTCGACGAGCCCCGCTCTGGGCAGAGCGATGACGAGCATCGTCCGCCGTTGGCTCCGCGGCATGCGGCGCGAGGTCCGTTCACGAGCGAGACGGAGCCGGGAGGCCTGTTCCCGGCTCGTCTCGGCTCGCCCCTGACCGACCTCGCCGGTGCTCTGGCCGACCCCCCAGTGGCCGGAATCACCGTGAGGCTGGGGCTGAGGAGGCTGGGCGTGCGGAACCGCGATGCGGGGCGCCTGAACAGGCACCGCCGGCGCCCTCACGGCCGGCGTCGTGACCGCGGGCGTCTTTACGACCCGAGTCGTCACCGGCGGCACCGTCACCGTCGGCACGCTCACGGTCGGAAGCGTGATCGGAGGCGGCGGTGGAACCCCCGGCAAGGCGGAAGCGGACGCCGTCCAGCCCGCGCTCAGCGCGAGGAGCATAAGGACGGCGTGGACGACCCGGCGCAGAGGGGATTTCATCCGGAACACCTGTGCTTTCCGGATGCCGCGGAGGGACGGAACTTGCGCCGTGCCGCGATCGAGCGGCGGGGGTGAGATTCGAACTCACGGAGGGTTGCCCCTCAACGGTTTTCAAGACCGCCCCGTTCGACCGCTCCGGCACCCCGCCGGAGGGCAATCGTAGCCCGCTCAGTGCGGGTTGATCGTGCCGGGCGCGCCGTACGGCTGAAGGACGTCTGGGACCTCGCCCTGGAAGTTCTCGAGGATCGCGAGCGCCCAGCGGTCCGTGACCGCCGTCCCGTTCAGCGTGTGAACCTGCTCCGTCGAGCCGTCTCGGCGGTAGCGGATCCCGAGGCGCCGCGCCTGGAAGTCCGTTGTGTTCGACGCCGAGGTCAACTCGCGGTAGCGCTCCTGGCTCGGGAACCAGCCCTCGATGTCGTAGCGTTTCGCGGCCGACGAGCTGAGGTCGCCGGCCGCGATGTTGACGACTCGATAGGGAAGGCCGAGCTCCTGCGCATTGGCCTCCTCGAGCCCGAGGATGCGCTCGAACTCGTCCCACGACTGGTCCGGGAGCGTGTACGCGAAGAGCTCCACTTTGTTGAACTGGTGCACGCGGAACATGCCGCGCGTGTCTCGCCCTGCAGCGCCGGCCTCGCGGCGGAAGTTGGTCGAGAAAGCCGTGTACCGGAGAGGCAGCTGCTCCGCGTCGAGGATCTCGCCCATGTGCAGTCCCGCCAGGGCCACTTCGGACGTGCCCGTCAGGTAGAGGCCGTCCTCGCCGATTTCGTAGTACTCGTTCTTCTCCGCCGGAAAGAAGCCGGTCCCGTACATCGCCTCTTCGCGCACGAGCACCGGCGGGAGCACGGGCGTGAATCCTGCTGCCACCGCCCGGTCGAGCGCCCACCGGTAGAGCGCCAGCGAGAGGAGCGCCGTGTCGCCGACCAGGTAGCCAAAGCGCGACCCGGAGACACGCGCGGCGCGCTCCATGTCGAACCGGCCCAGCTCGAGGTGTTCCGGCCCGGGCGGCGACGGCTCGCCGACCAGCCGCTCGATGTGCCCCTCGGAGTCCTCCTCCTCCGCGTCCGGCACCGACTCGTGCGGGGGGTTCGGGACCTGCTGCAGCAGCACGTCCCTGGCCGCCTCCGCAGCCGCGAGGTCGTTCTCGAGCGCGCGCAGCTGATCCTTGACCTGCTTCAGCTCCTCGACCTGCTCGGGCGTCGGCCTGCCCTGGATCTTCTGCCGCCTCCGCAGCTCGTCGACCTGCGGCACGAGCTCACGCCAGCGCGCGTCCGCCTCCAGCAGCCGGTCGAACGTTTCGCCCGCGCCCTTGCGCGCCACGGCGGCCCGGTATGCCTCCGGGTCGGCGCGCGCAGCCCTGAGGTCGATCACCCCGTCTGGAGGAACGCTACGAGATCGTTTATCTGCTGCGACGTCAGCTGCGATCCGTAGCCCCCGGGCATGATGTTCGGCTGGTAGCCCTGTGCGATCTCGGCGTTCGGGTCGGTGATCGACTCTTTGATGAACGCCGCGTCCTTCCCTTTCAGCACCTTGTCGAGGTCGGGGCCGATCGTCCCGTTCGCGCCGGCCGGCTGGAAGGTGTGGCAGCCGCTGCAGCCGTTGTCCGCGAAGACCTTTTTCCCTGCGGCCGGGTTGGCCTTGCCGGCCTTCGGGAGCGTCCCAACGACCGGCCCGGTCGGCTCGACGGTCTTCTCCCCGCCGCACCCCGCAACGAGCAGGACGGCGAGAGCGACTAGAACTGCCCGGGCCATGTGCGGCGAGTCTACTGAACGCGCCGCGTCTCTTCCCAGAAGCGCAGCGCAGCACACGAGAGGGCGCCGTACGACACCACGTCGCGCGGCGAGTCGTTCACGAGGAGTGACACGGCCAGCGCGATGAGAACCGCGTCGACGGTCGCGAACCGCGGGCGCCGCAGGGCGATCCAGACGAGCACGAGCAGCGAGAAGGTGATGATCGCCGTCGCCTGCCAGGTGGCGACGTAGCCGTCGACCGAGACCCGCCAGCGGTGTGCGAGCTCACCGAGGAGCGCACCGGGGCCGTCGCCGATCGTGCGCGTCACGTGGCTCGACCCGCCGAAGGCGGCATCCAGGCCGACGAGGACGAGGCCGGCTCCGACCGCCGCGGCACCCGCGAGCACCACGTTCCGCGCAGTCAGAGGCACCTCGCGCAGCCGCAGCCACAGGAATAGGTAGCCCGCTGCGAACACGAGCACGCCTCCGCCGTCTGCGCCGAGCCCGCTCGCCCCGATGATCACGATCACGCAGATCGCGACGAGCGGGAGCAGGGTGACGCCCAGCAGCGCGGCCCCGAGCAGTCCGGGCACGAGGAGCAGCGTCTCGACCTGGTTCGAGATCCCGTAGAAGCGCACGCCGCCGTCGGGGTGCGGTCCGAACGCGGACAGTGAGCTCGTCTCGGT
>JBKPQP010000133.1:0-8709 GCA_046734155.1 Actinomycetota bacterium
GCTAGAAGACCTCGGCGGGTGGCCGGCCCGCGGCACCGCTGAGGCGTTCGGCGAATACACGGAAGCCGTCGTGCGCAGGCTCGGTGATCGCGTCCGCTTCTGGATCACGCACAACGAGCCGTGGGTCCACGCGTGGATCGGGCACTCC
Organism: Actinomycetota bacterium; assembly: GCA_046734155.1. Lineage (GTDB taxonomy): Bacteria > Actinomycetota > Thermoleophilia > Gaiellales > Gaiellaceae > VAXT01. The sequence goes on from JBKPQP010000133.1 coordinate 149, forward strand.
TGGGGCCACCATGCTCCCGGCCACACGAGTGAGGCCGCCGCCGTCGCCGCCGCGCACCATCTCCTGCTGTCGCACGGCTGGGCGGTCGACGTTATCCGCGCCGCCGCTCCCGACGCCCAGGTCGGCATCACCTTGAACCTCGCCCAGTCGTATCCGGCCTCCGACACTCCGGAGGACGAGGCCGCCGCGTGGCAGGTCGACGGCGAGGGCAACCGCTGGTTCCTCGACCCGCTCTACCGGGGCGCGTACCCCGCCGACCTGCTCGAGCGAAACGAGCTCGTCGCACCGGTCCTCCAGGACGGCGACCTCGAGACGATCTCCGCGCCGCTCGACTTCCTCGGTGTCAACAACTACTTCCGCTTCGTCGTCAGCGCCGGCCCCGACGGTCCGCGCATGGAGCGCAACTCGGAGCATCAGCACACCGACATGGGGTGGGAGGTCTACCCGGACGCGCTCCGCGAGCTCCTCGTTCGGGTCGCCAAGGACTACGAGCCGAAAGCGATCTACGTGACCGAGAACGGCGCGGCGTTCGGAGACATTCGCGGCCATGATGGCGGGGTTCACGACCCGGAGCGGACCGAGTACATCCAGAACTACATCGCCGCGGTCTCTCGCTCCATCGCCGAGGGCGCACCCGTGAAGGGGTACTTCGTCTGGAGCCTGCTCGACAACTTCGAATGGTCGCACGGGTACTCGAAGCGCTTCGGGATCGTCTACATCGATTACCCGACGCTCGAGCGGGTGCCCAAGGACAGCTTCTACTGGTACCGCGACTTCATCGCGGCGAAAGCGCCCACTCACGAGCCGTCGCCGGTCGCGAGCGGATGAAATGAGGCTCGGCGCGCTCGCGATCGTCGTCGTCGTTTTGACCGCGGCGGCCTCCGCGAGCGGCGCCCGAATCGACCGCTTCACCAAACAGGCGCTCGTCACCGATCGCGCCGACGCCCAGCTCGTCAACGCCTGGGGACTCGCGGCCAGCCGCGAGGGACCGTGGTGGGTCGCGAACGAGGGCAAGAGCACGAGCACCCTCTACTCGGGCGAGGGCCGAAAGCAGGCGCTGACGGTGGCCGTTCCCGGCGGCCCGACCGGGGTCGTCTTCAATGGCGTGAACGGGTTCGTCGTGCACGGCAACGGTCGTTCTGCACCGGCCCGCTTCATCTACGCGTGCGAGGACGGGATGATCCGCGGCTGGGCGCCGACCGTCCCGGACGGCTGGTCGAAGCAGGCCGTGGTCGCCGTCGACACCGGCGCGTCCGGAACGCTGTTCCGCGGCCTCACAATCGCGCGCGGGAAGCTGTACGCGACGGACTTCCACAACGACCGCATCGTCGTCTTCGACTCAAAGTGGCGCCGAGTCGCCAGGCCGGGCGCGTTCGTCGATCGCTCCAAGCCGGACTGGTACGCGCCGTTCGGGATCCAGGCGATCGGCGACCGTATCTTCGTCACGTACGCGTACCGCGCGCCGGTGAACGGCAACGACGCTCCCCACGGCGGCTACGTGGACGAGTTCGACCTCGACGGCCATTTGCTCGCTCACGTTGGGCGGACCGATGAGCTCGACGAGCCCTGGGGCGTCGCCCTCGCCCCGCAGGGCTTCGGCCGCTTCGGGGGCGATGTCCTCGTCGCGAACTTCGGCAGTGGGCGGATCAACGCCTACCAGCGCAGCGGCGACGGCTGGACGTATGACGGCCGGCTGCCCGTGACGCTCGACGGCGTCTGGGGCATTTCGTTCGGCACCGGCGGGATGAGCGGGCCGCGCACGACGCTGTTCTACGCCGCCGGCCCGCACGAGTGGCGCGGCGCGACCGAGCGGGACGTCGGCGGCGAGCTCGGATCGATCAGGCCGGCGCGCTAGAGGCGCGCACGACGAGCTCGACGGGCAGGATCGCGTCCGGCGGAGCCGCGTCCGGATCTTCGATCAGCTCGATCGCCCGGGTCGCGGCGAGCGTCCCGAGCTCACGGCGATCCTGTCGGATCGTCGTCAGTGGCGGATGGGCGAGCGCCGCGGCCTCGAGGTCGTCGAAGCCGACCACGGCGATGTCTTCTCGCGGTTGCAGTCCGCCGTCGCGTATCGCCTGGAGCGCGGCGAGCGCCATCAGGTCCGAGGCGGCGACGATCGCGGTCGGACGCTCGTCGAGCGCGAGCAGCGCGCAGGTCTCGCGGTACCCCGAGGCCGAGGAGAAGTCCGCGCGGCGGATCAGCTCCTCGGGAATCTCCAGGCCGAGAGCGTCGGCCTCGTGGCGGAACGCGTCAAGCCGCTCGGCGCCGGCCGACGTGTTCGTCGCGCCTGCGAGGTGTGCGATGCGCCGATGGCCGAGCGCGTGCAGGTGTCCCAACGCGAGCCGTACGCCGTCTGCGTGGTTCGAGCCGACGTACGCCGAGCGGCCTGCGCATCTGACGTCGACGCCGACCAGCGGCACCCCTCGCCCCTCGAGCTCGCGGACTAAGCGATCGTCCGCGTCGATGCCGATCAGGATCGCTGCGTCGAAGCCGTGGTCGAATCCGATGTCGTCCGGCGGCAGTAGGAGCGGGTCGTACCCAGACTCGGAGAGGCGCCGAGAGATCGCCGTCAGCACCCGACCGAAGAAGATCAGCGACAGGTCGCGGTGCCCGGCGTTGTCGCCGACGATGATTCCGACGAGCCGTGTCTTCTGTCCCGCCAGCGAGCGGGCCGCAGGATCGGGGCTGTAGCCGACCTCGCGAGCCACCTCGCGCACGCGCTCGCGCGTCGAGCCGCTGACGTCGCTCTTGTCGTTGAGCGCCCGCGACACGGTCGCGATCGAGACGCCGGCGCGCTCGGCGACGTCCTTGATCGTGGGTCGGGGGGTCACGACCCACACGATACGCCCCCGGGAATAACCGGCGCCGGGCGGTGTCTGAAGACGTACAAGCTCGAATTCGTGCATGCGAAAGGGGGTTTCACAGTGACGCTTTCGCGGAGAAACCTGTTGATCGCCGTGGGAGTCGTTCTCGCGGTTTCCGTCGTGGTGCTGATCGCCGTGTTCGCAGGCGGCGGCAACGCCGGCGGTGGCGGTGGGGTCGGCTACTGACGGGTGCGAAGAGGTGGGGCGGCCGAGGCCGTCCCACCTCTCGCTTTTCCTACCTCAGAGAGACGTCGTCGATCCGGAAGCTCGTCGGGAGGCTGACGTCGGTCGTCGCGCGGAACTGCACGCGAACCGTCTGTCCTCTCCAGGCGGCCAGGCTGAACGACTTCTGCGAGTAGACGCCCGCGGTCCCGGAGTTCGCGTTCGTCCACGTTCCCAGGGTCGACAACAGCCCGCCCGACGTGTTCCGCACCTCCGCGTACATGAAGTCGTACGCGGTGCAGCACGCCTCGCTCGTCGTGATGTTGAGCCAGAACGTGTACGTGCCCGCGGCGGTCGACGGGATGCTCACCGTCTGGTACTCGCTGCCGGTCGCGTTGTTGCCCGCGCCGAGGATCGAGTAGCCGGTGCCCGAGTGCGGGTAGGCGCCGGTCGACCAGAAGGCACTCCCGGAGAGGACCCACGGTGAGGACGAGCCTTCGAAGCCGCCGTTGACAAGCAGCTCGATGCCGGGCGGCGGAGGGGGTGGCGGTGGCGGTGGCGGTGGCGGCGGAGGAGGCGGCGCCCCCCCGAAGATCGAGTACAGGAGCCGGTTCGGCGAGCCCGTGCCCGGGTTCGTGACGTGGTTCAGCGTCGAGTTCGAGATCAGCGCCTGCGAGACGCTCGCGGGCGAGGCGCCCGGGCTCGTCTGCAGGTAGAGGGCGATCGCCCCGGTGACATGCGGCGTCGCCATCGAGGTCCCGCTGATCGTGTTCGTCGCGGTGTCGCTCGAGTTCCAGGACGAGGTGATGTTCTGACCCGGCGCGAAGATGTCGAGGCACGTCCCGAAGTTCGAGAAGGACGCACGGGCATCGGTGTTCGTCGTGGCGCCGACCGTGTTCGCTGCTGCGACCCTCGCCGGCGAGTAGTTGCACGCATTCGCGTTCGAATTGCCGGCTGCGATCGCGTACGAGACGCCCGAGTTGATCGAGTTGTTGACGGCGGTGTCGAGAGCCGAGCTCGCGCCGCCGCCGAGGCTCATGTTCGCGACCGACGGCCCGACGTGGTTCGCGGTCACCCAGTCGACGCCGGCGATTACGCCGGAGTTCGTGCCCGAGCCTTGGCAGTTGAGGACGCGAACGGCGTGCAGCGTCACCTGTTTGGCCACTCCGTAGGTCGTCCCGCCGGTCGTGCCGGCGACGTGCGTCCCGTGGCCGTTGCAGTCGTTCGTGCCGTTCCCGTCGCCGACGAAATCGGCTCCGTTTCCGATACGGCCGGTGAACTGCTGGTGCGTGGCACGAATGCCGGTGTCGATGATGTAGGCGTTCACGCCGGCACCGGTCTGGTTGTAGTTGTAGGTGTTGTTCAGCGGCAGGTCGCGTTGGTCGATCCGGTCGAGCCCCCACGTGGCGGGGGTTTGCGACGCGAAGGCGTGCATGACCTGGTCGGGCTCGACGTAGGCGACCCGCGAGTCACGCGCCATGGCGGTGGCCGCGTTGGGCGTCATGCGCGCGGCGAACCCGTCGAGCGCGTGCCTGTAGATGAAGCTCACGCCGGCGCCGTGGGCCGTCGCGATCCGTCGAGTGGCGGTGGCGACGGCGGGGCCCTGCACGGCGTTCGACTTGAAGACGACGATGTACGAGCCCATGGTCGGGCCCTTGGCGGCACCGCCTTCCGCTGCGACTGCGAGCCCGGCAAGCGCGAGGCACGCGAGCAGCGCGGCGAGAGGTCTCATTGCTCCCTCCTTGGTCTGACGACGCGCCAAGTAAAAGCCAGCGGCACGGCAATGTCTAGTGTCAGCGCTGGAAACGGCGGCCGACGGTTCTCCCAAACCGCGTTCTCCCGCCGGGCGTAGCCCCTAGAGGGAGTTCAGCGACCAAAGGGGGATCACATGGTCCGAAGAACCGTTCTGGCGCTGGGCGTGGTCATCGCCGCGCTCATCGCGACAGTTCCGCTGCAAGCGGCGGAAGGAAATTCCTACAGCGTTACGCCGCTCGTCTCGGACGTGCCCGGAGCGGCGCCCGTCGTCGACCCGAGCCTCGTCAACGCGTGGGGGCTGGCCGCCTCCTCGACGAGCCCGTGGTGGGTCGCCGACAATGAGACGAGCGTCTCCACGCTGTACAACGGCGGAGGGGCGAAGCAGGCGCTGACCGTTACCGTCGGCACCGACAGCGGGCCGACGGGCGTCGTCTTCAACGGCGGCTCGGGATTCGTGGTCACCAACGGGACACTGTCCGGCACCGCGAGATTCATCTTCGACGGCGAGGACGGCGTCCTCCGCGGCTGGAGCCCGACCGTCGACGCGACGCATGCGCTCGTCGCCGGGATGGGGGACGACGGAGCGATCTTCAAGGGGCTCGCGATCGCGGACGGGAAGCTGTTCGCGGCCGACTTCCACAACAACGAGGTCGCGGTCTTCGACTCGAACTGGAACCTCGTGAACCGGTTCACGGACACGAGCCTGCCCAGCGGCTATGCGCCGTTCGGGATCCAGACGATCGGCGGGCACGTCTTCGTGACGTTCGCGAAGCAGGATGCGGACGCCGAGGACGAGGTCGCCGGCCAGGGACGCGGGTTCGTGGACGAGTTCGACACGTCCGGAAACCTCGTCGCGCGCGTTGCCCAGCACGGCCAGCTGAACGCTCCGTGGGGGCTCGCGCAGGCACCGTCCGACTTCGGCCGCTTCAGCGGCGATCTGCTCGTCGGCAACTTCGGCGATGGTCAGATCAATGCCTACGCGCTCGGTGCGAACGGGAGCTACACCCACGAGGGTGAGCTGCGTGAGAACGGGCACCAGATCACCATCGACGGGCTCTGGGCCCTCGAGTTCGGCAACGGCGCCAACGCCGGGCACACGAACGAGCTCTTCTTCACCGCGGGGCCGAACGATGAGTCGCACGGCCTCTTCGGAAAAATCACGGCGGGATAGGGAGCTGCGCGCCAGGGGGACGGGCCCCGACGGGCCCGTCCCCCCTTCTCCGAGTAGATTGCGGAGGGCAGGCAATCAAAGGGGGGAGATGTGATTCGCATGCGCTTCCGAGCCGTCGCGCTCCTGCTCGGCGTGCTCGCACTCGCTCTGGTCTTCGCAGGCTCGGCGTGGGCGGCTTTCACGCCCGGCGCGCCGGGGCTCGGCGACCCGTTCTTCCCGCTCGCGGGGAACGGGGGCTACAACGTCTCGCATTACGGGCTCGAGCTGTCCTACGAGCCGGGCACAAACCAGCTCACCGGCACGGCGACGATCGCCGCGACGGCGACGCAGGACCTGTCGCGGTTCGACCTCGACCTCCGAGGCTTCTCGATCTCGCGCCTCGACGTCGATGGTCGCGCGGCGACCTTCACGCGCGACGGTCAAGAGCTGATCGTCACGCCGCGGACGGGAATCCATGAGGGCTCGGCGTTCACCGTCGTCGTCGGGTACGCGGGCACGCCGACGGTCGTGACCGATCCGGACTTCTCGGTCGAGGGCTGGGTGCCGACCGACGACGGCGCGTTCGTCGTCGGCGAGCCGCAGGGGTCGCCCGCCTGGTACCCGGTGAACGACAACCCGCGGGACAAGGCGACCTACGACTTCAGCGTGAGCGTGCCTGCCGGGCTGACAGTGATGGCTAACGGCGTGCTGGTCTCGCACGTGACGGCCGGCGGCCGGACGACCTGGGTCTGGCACGAGGCCGATCCGATGGCGCCGTACCTGTCGACGGCAACACTGGGGCGCTTCGACCTCACGATCGGCACGGCGGGCGGGGTGCCGTCGTACGTTGCGATCGACCCGCAGCTCCCGTCGGGCAACGTGCTGCGCAAGCTGCCCGAGATCGTCGACTTCTACAGCTCGATCTACGGGCAATACCCGTTCACCGCGGCCGGCGCGATCGTCGACTCCGCACGTGTCGTCGGTTACTCGCTCGAGACGCAGACGAAGCCGGTCTTCGATCGGATGCCAGACGAGACGACGCTCGCGCACGAGCAGTCGCACATGTGGTTCGGCGACTCCGTCACGCTCACCGAATGGCCCGACATCTGGCTGCACGAGGGGTTCGCGACGTGGTCGGAGTGGATCTGGAGCGAGCACGAGGGCAACGCATCGGCGCACCAGCTCTTCGAGCACTACTACAACACGCCGCCGCAGGACACGCGCTTCTGGACGCCCCCGCCCGGGAATCCTGGGACGCCGTTCTTCCTCTTCAACGGGACGATCTACGTTCGCGGTGCGATGACGCTCGAGGCGCTACGGGAAAGCGTCGGTGACTTCACCTTCTTCCAGATCATGCGCAGCTGGGCCGCGCAGAACCGCCACGGGAATGTGACGACCGCGCAGTTCATCGCGCTCTCCGAGCAGCTGAGCGGCATGAACCTGGACAACTTCTTCGACGTCTGGCTCTACCAACCGGACAAGCCGGTCACCTGGTAGCCGACTAGTAGCCGCCGAGGCGCCGCCAGAACGACGGTTTCGGCGCCTCGGCCGGCTCCTCGCCGATCGCGCGCGCTCCGGCGAGGAAGTCCTCCGAGCGGAGCGTCATCAGCTCCTCGCGCTCGAGGTCCGCGAGCTCGGGGCCGGCCAGCTGGGCGAGCCTGAGCGCCTGCGCGTTCAGCGCCTGCTCGAAGAGCGTCCGGGCGAAGCGCGCGTTCCCGAAACCCTCGCCGCGCTCCGGCGCCGCGAGGATCCTGCGGACCGTCTCGAGGGCCCCCTCGCCGAAGCGGTATTCGTTTTCTGCGAGGAACTTGGCCGTGATCGCGAGCAGCTCGTCCGTCGTGTAGTCCGGGAACGTGATCTCACGGGAGAAGCGCGAGCGCAGGCCGGGGTTCGAGTCGAGGAAGCGGTTCATCAGCCGCGGGTAGCCGGCGACGATCACGACGAGGCGGTGTCGGTAGTCCTCCATCCGCTTGAGCAGCGTCTCGATCGCCTCCGCGCCGAAGTCGAGGCGCTCCTCGGGCGCGGCGAGCGAGTACGCCTCGTCGATGAAAAGCACGCCGTCGAGCGCCCGTCGCACGGCCCGCTCGGTCTTGATCGCGGTCAGGCCGACGTACTGCCCGACGAGCCCGGCGCGGTCGACCTCGACGAGATGCCCTCGGCGGAGGAGACCCATCGAGTGGTACATCTCGGCGAGGAGCCGCGCGACCGTCGTCTTGCCGGTTCCGGGGTTGCCGAGGAAGACGAGGTGCTGCGACGTCGCGACCTCCGGGAGCCCGTGTTCGGCCCGCCTGCCCTGCACCTGGAGGAACGCGACGAGCGCGCGCACCTGCTCCTTCACGGTCTCGAGGCCGACGAGTGCGTCCAGCTCGGCCTGGAGCTCCTCCATGCTCCGCGGGGGAGGGGGCTTGCGCAGGAGGTCGAGCTGGTCGGCGATCCAGTCCGAGCCGCCGTCGCCGCCGCCCACGCGCAGGCGTTCGCTCAGCACGCGGAGGCCGTGCTGGAGATCGTCGAGTGGTTTTCGTGCCATGACGCCTGCAACCTACCCAGCGGAAACGGTCATGCAGCGGTTTCGCCCGCCGGGGGCTCGGCGAGCTGGGCGTCGAGCGCCCGCGTGAGCTCGTCGATCGCCG
>JBKPQP010000134.1:0-13351 GCA_046734155.1 Actinomycetota bacterium
GCCAATGCTCGCACAGGCTCGGTGAAACCGGGTTCTAGGATGCCCCAGGGATGGCGGAGGCACCAGGCGACCCCGGTGAGGCTCGCTGGCCGATGGCGAGCGCGGTGCTAGCCGCGATCGTGCTCACGATCCTCTTGCCGGACCCGATTCGCATTGGGCCGAGATGGTTGCTACCACTCCTCGAAGGGGTGCTGCTCGTGATCCTGCTCGCCGCCGATCCCGTCCGGATCAACCGTCGTTCGCGCGAGATCAGGATCGTTTCGATCGTGCTCGTGTCCGTCCTCGTGCTGGCAACGCTCTGGTCGACGAGCCTACTCATCGACGACCTCATCCGCGGCGGGCCGGAGACCAACTCGGCGACCGAGCTGCTCGCCGCCGGGACGGCGATCTGGTTCTCGAACATCATCGCGTTCGCCTTGCTCTACTGGGAGGTCGACAGCGGTGGTGCAGCCGCCAGGGCACACCGGATCCCCGAACACGGGGACTTGGCCTTTCCCCAACAGATCAACCCGCGGCTGGCCCAACCGGATTGGCGACCCCGCTTCGTCGATTACCTGTACCTCGGCTTCACGAACGCGACGGCCTTCAGCCCGACCGACGTAATGCCGCTGGCGCCCTGGGCGAAGCTGACGATGGCCGTTCAGTCGTTCATCTCGATCGCCATCCTCGGACTGGTCATCGCCAGGGCCGTGAACGTCTTCACGTGAGCTCGAGCTCGGCGGACAGGTCTGCGGGCGCCTGCCGAGGCTCGAGTACGCTGCGCACCCTCGCGTCGAAGTAGACATACGTGGTCGTGATCGCGACGAAGGGCATCGCGAGCGCGTAAACGATTCCGGCGACGACGTTCAGCAGGGCGAACGGCGCCTGGGTCAAGATGATCAGGAGCGCACCGACGAGCGGGCCGACCGCGAGAGCGAGCACGAGTCCGATCCCGACGAGCGACGCGACCCGGAACCAGTGCCCGCGGACGAGCTCACCGCTACGGCGGAGCGCTGCGAGCCCCGATCCGCCCTCGAGCTCCACGACCTGGGCGAGGAACGCCCAGCGCACGGCGAGCCAGAGCGCGATCGGGCTGAGCCAGATCGTGGCGGTCAGCAGGACCCACATGCCTACCCCGATCAGCAGCGTGCGGAGCAGCGGACGGAAACGCGTGAGCGCCAGCCGGTACGCATGGACCGGCCCGATCTCGTTCCCTCGGTCGATCTCGACGAGAGCCTTCGCCGTCGCCGCCTGCACGAGACCGAAGCCGAGCAGTGCGAGTGTCGTGCCGATCGTGACCACCAGCAGCGCCAGAGCACCCGCTCCCTCGCCCGAGGTCTCAACGCCGAGGAGGCCGAAGCCTCCAAGCACCAGTGCCTGGAAGATGGAGATCACGATCCCGAGCGGGATGAAGATGAGGCCGATCCCAACGAACAGCCCGGCCCGTCGCGAGGCGTACATACGAGCGGCGCTGGACAGGATCCGACCCCAGGAGCGCCGGTGTGCAAGGCGAAGCGCCACACCGGGACGCCAGGTCGTGCGTCGCACTAACCAGACCAAGAGCAGAACGAGGATCCCGATCGCGATCAGGGTCGTCGTCGGATCGCGGACGAGGGCGGTCAGAGCCGCGGAGCCTTTCTCGACGCCGCCGCAGAAGAAGTCTGTCGCGCCGGTGCCGAAGATCCCGCCAGTCGGTACCGCATAACTGCGCGAGCGCCAGCCGTCCGACCACGTGATCGGCTCGGTCCACTGCGTCTTGAGGTTCGGGCCGGTCGGGCCGTTGTAGAACGCCGGCTGCAGCTCACCCCAGCGCCCCTCGAACGTGATCCACGGGAACTCCTTCGCCGCCGTGTCCGGGTCACTCGGGATCGTCTTGACAAGCGGCCGCAACTCGTCGTGCGGCCCGCGTGTGTCGTCGCAGCCCACGCCCGCATCCGCCGAGCTGCCGAGGAAGAGCGCGGCGTCGTACTTGTTCGCGTGGCTCCCGGCCGCCGGGTAGACGACCGGATGTGTCCCGTCGACGAGGTCGAGCTTGTCGTCTCCCCAGTCCGCCCGCTCGGCGCCCTCGTGCGAGCTGTACCCGACCTTGGTCGGCTCCGTGCGAAGAGCCTCGGCGGCGTCGTTCGCGTCGAAGTCGAGCTGGATCATCTCCCAGTCGCCTTCGTGCTTGTTGTTGAAGTCGTTGAAGACGTAGAAGAACCAGTACTGGAGCGCGAGCTTGCCGGGATGCGCCGGGTCGGTCGCGACGTGCGCATAGACCGTGGGCGTCCCCCCGCCGGGGGCGAGATTGTCCTGCCACTTTTCGTAGTCGCAGCCCGGGCTGAGCGCGCTGCCCGGAAAGTCGAGGTGGTACTCGTAGCGGTTGACGAGGTCCTTCGCGCTCGGGCCGATCTTGACCAGGTCGCTCGTGTTCCAGGGCCCGCGCAGCGCAACCGTCGGCTGGCCGAACAGGAGGTCGAGGTCGAGCGGGACATACGGCTCGCCCGGACCGCACGGCTCTTTCTGCTCCACTAGCCGGACTACGGGGCTGTACTTCTGCGCGAGGTTCTCGTCGCCGGTCGACGCGCTGGCGCCTGCGACTACGACGGCCGCTGCCACGGCGAATGCGAGCAGAGCAAGCGATTTCGGGCGCAGAGCCACGCCGCAGGAATTCGACGCGCGGCGCCCGATTCCGTCGAGTGCGTTAGCGGTAGTTGTTCGCCGTCAGGGCCGAGTCCGGTAGGAGGCCTTCTGGGCGGATGACGTACACGATCCCACCGGACGCGGGGATCCACGCCTTCTCGAACTGCTCGCGGTCGTATATGTGCTGGACGGCCGGGTCGTCTGGCGAAGCCGGGTCGTACGCGATCACGTTGCCGTTCGCCGTGAACCCGCCGATCACCATCAGGTGCCCGTTCGTGCTCTTGATGCCCCCGTCGAGCTTGTTCGACTCCCACGCGACGGAGGCGACGAGCGGGATGCCCGCCTGGATGAACGGCTCCGCCTCACGCAGGTTGTGTAGCTGGGTCACGTCGGACTCGAGCCCGCGCTGGGCGGCGTACGCCGCGTTGAACGGCCAGTTGCCTGCGCCCTGATAGTGGTAGTCGTAGACGAAGCGCGCCGTGTAGTCGACCTCCGCGTCGACGCTCGGGTCGACCCAGGACGTCTCGTCCGCCGACGGCGCGTACGCGTCGCCCCAGTAGCGGACGACCATCGCCGTTGACGTCGGGCTGCACCACGCCTCGCCGCCGTTGTCGAACTCGGGGTAGTGGCCGTGATGGATCTCCTGCGAGAACTGAGGCAGGCCGAGATCGATCTCGGTCCCGGGCATGCCGTACTGGCTCGGGAACCTCATCTGCTGATTCGTCAGGTTCGACGCGACCGCGCTGTAGCGGCTCACCGACACCGGCGCCTCTTCGTTTGTGAGCTCAGACCGGCGGAAGATCGTCAGCCGCAGCTGATACGCGACCGCGGGGTGGTCCTTCGCAAAGAAGGTGTCGATGGAGACGAACCCGTCTGCGTCTCCCTGGCCCCCCACCGAGGTGCGGTGGAAGTCCGAGTCGTTGTACGTCCAGCGGCCGAGGATGTACCACTTCGCCCAGCGTCCGTTGTCGAGCTTGGGCTTGACCTCGGACTGAATGAACGTGCCCGGCGACGTGTCTGCGTTCCATGACGAGACGAGCTCGTTGAACGCGAAGTTCATCGGGTACTCCGGAGATGTCCATGTGCCGGAGACATACCTGCCGGAGCCGTCCACGCTCTGCCCGAGGACCGGGACCGATGCGAACGGGTCGGTGTACGCGAAGGTGTCCGAGCCGTTCCCTGACAGCTTGAGCGCTCCGTCCTGGTAGACGAGACCGCTCAACGTGCCGGTGGTGTTGAAGTCGACGGTCTGGAAGTTGATCGCGTACGGCTGCACGGCGGCTGCGGGGCCTGAGAAGAGAAGCAGGAGACCTGCTGCTACTCCGACGATGAGTGTGGTGCGGCGAAGCACCGCGCGAACCTAACACACACGTTCGAAAACTCATAGAGGTCGTTTGAAAGCGGCATAAGCGAAGCCACGCATGCGTTCTCACAAAGGACGGCAGCGACGCGTTAGTACTCATAGTGGCCACGGTCGAGACGACAGCCCGGATTCCGGCGGACCGCGAACGGACGCTCGCGCTCGGCGCCGGGCTCGTCACCGTCACGCTCTGGGCGTCGGCTTTCGTCGGCATCCGCTCGGCGTCGCACCATCTCTCGCCCGGGGCGCTCGCGCTCGGCAGGCTGACGATCGCGAGCCTCGCGCTGGGCTCGATAGTCCTCTGGAAGCGCGAGCCGCTGCCCGGGCGACGCGACGTGTTGGCGATCGCGCTCGTCGGGCTCTTCTGGTTCGGCCTCTACAACATCTCGCTGAATGCGGCGGAGAAGCGAGTCGATGCAGGCACGGCCTCGATGCTCGTCAACATCGGGCCGATCATCCTCGCGGTGCTGGCAGGGCTCGTCCTACACGAAGGCTTCCCGCGTCGCCTGTTCGCCGGATGCGCGATCGCGCTCGCGGGCGTGGTCGTGATCGCGACCGCGACGTCGGACCAGGGCGTCTCGGCGAGCTGGGGCGCGCTTCTCTGTCTCGCGGCGGCGGTCTTCTACGCGGTGGGAGTCGTTACGCAGAAGCCGGTCTTGGCGCGTGTGTCCCCACTGATGCTGACCTGGCTCGCCTGCACGTTCGGCGCCGTCGTCTGCCTCCCGTTCGCGTTCACGCTCGGGCAGCAGCTGCCGGACGCGCCTGCGTCGTCGATCGGGTGGATGGTCTACCTCGCGATCGCGCCGATGGCGATCGGCTTCCTGACCTGGGGCTACGCGCTCGCGCGCACGACCGCCGGCCGCATGGGGTCGATCACGTACCTCGTGCCGCCGATCGCGATCCTGCTCGGTTGGATCCTCCTCGGTGAGACGCCTCCCGGGCTGGCGATCGCGGGCGGCGCGGTCTGCCTCGCCGGCGTCGTCGTCGCCCAGCGGCGGCCGGCTAGCCCTGCTTCCGAGCGATCTGCAGACTGACCCTGGCGCCGCGCGGCCGGCGCGAGCCCGCGGGCGGTTTCTGTCCGAAGACGCGGCCGGGGCGCTTCGCACGGACGCGGCGCACTCGGCCGACGGAGCAGTGCGCGCCGCGAATCCTTGCGCGCGCGGCGGCCAGCCGCATGCCGATCACGCGTGGAACGCGGCAGTTGACGACCGGCGGAGGCGGCGGTGGCGGTGGAGGAACCGGAGGCGGGGGCTGCGGCAGACTGCCGTTCGCGAGGGCGACGAGGTCGTCCTGGGTCCCGTTGAACACGTCCTGGTCGCCCGGAAAATCGACCGCCTGGTTCGTCCACTGCCAGAACGCATAGCTGCTCCACCCGGCCGGCAACTGGCCGACCGACTGGCACCAGCACGCGATCCAGAGCGGCACGGTCGCGGCGAGCCCCGCGTAGTTTCCGGTGCACGTCTGCCACCAGTTCGTCGTCGTGTAGATGACCGGCGAGCGGCCCGTCAGCGCCTGGTACTGCGTGACGAAGCTCGTCAGCCACGCCACCATCGCGCTCTGACTGAGGCCGTAACACGTGGCGCCGTAGGGGTTGTACTCGATGTCGAGCGCGCCGGGCAGCGTCTGCCCGTCGGCGGACCATGCGCCGCCGTTCGTCGCGAACCACTGGGCCTGGGCGGCGCCGGTCGACCGGTCGGGTAGGCCGAAGTGGTACGCGCCTCGCACCAGCCCCGCGAGGTACGCGCCCACGTACTGCTGCCCGAAGTACGGATTGACGTAGGTCGTCCCTTCCGTCGCCTTCACGAAGGCGAAGCGCGCGCCGTTCACGGCAACCGAAGACCAGTCGACGTTTCCCTGCCAGCTGCTGACGTCGAGCCCCGGCACGCCCGCTGGCCGAGCCGCGCGTTTCGGCGCGACGTCGAGGATTGCCAGCCCCGCCCCGGCGTAGTCGCGCTCCGGATGCGTAGGCGGATCTCCGGCGCCGAATGCGACTCCCGTAGTGGCGAGCCCGGCCACGAACGTCGCCAGGAGGACACGATTCAGACCCACCGAGCCACGCTAACAGCGACTTGTTAGGGAGTCGTCAGCCCCCGCTGGTTTCCTATCCGCGATGGGCCGTTTCAACCTCGTCGAGCGACGCGTCGCGAAGTTCCTGCGCGAACCCCCGACGGTGCGGGGCGCGACGGCGGTGATCGTCACGGCGACCTTCGTCATCGTCGTTGCCTCCGGGGTGTTGATGACCCTGATCGACAAGGCCGAGTTCCCCGACATCGGCATCGGCTTGTGGTGGGCGGTGCAGACGGTGACGACGGTCGGCTACGGCGACGTCGCGCCGAAAAACGGCGCCGGCAGGCTCCTCGGCGCGATCGTGATGCTCGAAGGAACCGCATTCATCGCGATCGTGACGGCCGTGATCACGTCCAGCTTCGTCACACGCGCACAGGCCGAGCAGCGGAAGGAAGAGCTGAGCGACCGCGAGCTCATGGAGAAACGCTTTGACGAGCTCGAGCGGAAGATCGACGCGCTAGCCGCCGGGCGCTGAGCGCCGTGCCGAGAGGGTCGCGTTGACCACCGCCGCGCCGACCACGAGCCTGCTGATCATGAACAGCGCGACGAGGAGTGCGGCCGCGACTCCCAGCGCTCCATAGGTCCCCTGCTTCGCGATCGCGTATGGCGTGATGAAGTAGGCGATCACGACCTGGAGCAGCTCGATGCCGATGCCGAACACGAGCGCGCCGGGAATCAGCGCGGTCCAGTGCGTGCCATGGTGCGGGAGCCGGACCGAGACGAGCAGCCACAGGCCGGCGTAGAAAACCACAGCGAACAGGGTCGCTGCCGCACCCGGGCCGGACGACCAGGCGCGAACCGCGCTGGCCCCGGTGGTGACAAGGCCGTAGGCGAGGAGGAGGGCGAGGAGCCTCAGAGTCGCTCCGACCTTCGGCTTCGGCGCTTCGCTCCGAAGATCCCCCCAGATCAGCCGGTGCGCGCCGATCAGCACGCGGAGGACGCTTCTCGTCGCCCAGACGAGGATCGGAATCCCGATCAGGAGCGCGTACCAGCGGTTCGGGCTGTCCGCGGCGTTCGAGATCGAGTTCGAGATCAGGCCCTGCATGCCGAGCGACTCGGCCGCTTGCTCGGGAGACTCGGAGCCCGCGTCGGCAGCGATGCCAAGCCCCGCGACGACGACGAGCGCAAGCGGGAGCAGCCAGATGAAGAGCCGGTACGCGAGGGCGCCTGCGATGATCCCGCCGCCGACCTCGCTGTCCCGGTCGACCATCTCGTACACCGCGTCGACTGAGCGGTGCTTGCTCCGCTCGCCTTGCGCACGCTCGGCGATCCGCTCCGCGTCCGCCCGCCTGGCGGCCGCCCAGAGCCGCGTCTTCTCGAGGCGCGACGTGTCGGTCGGGATGTCCTGCCCGGGCTGTCGACCTGCTGGTTCCACGTCCTGAGTCGTGATCTAATCGTGCCGCAAGGCCGGACATGAGCGACGTCGAGCCAGACCGGAAGACGGGCTGGCGGAGCTGGCTCGCACCGACCGGGCAGCCCCCGGCCTGGGGTCTCGTGCGTTACATGGTGTGTGGGCTCGTCCTCGGCGGCGCGTTCGGCGCGGCCCTGCCAGAGATCCGCGGCGCGCTACTCGCGGCGCTGGCCGGCATCATCGTGGCCGCAGCCGGCTCTGGGGGCCCGTCTGGAATCTCACGCCGCATCGCTCTGATCGCGGCCGGGTGCGAGCTCGTCCTGGCCGTGATCGCGTTCGCGACCGGCAACCGTCCTGTCTGGGCCGGGCTCGCGGGCGCGGTCGCGCTCCTGACCTCGCTCATGGCCGCCGCCGGCCCTCTCGGCGGTGTGCTCGGCTTCCTGCTCTCGCTCGGCTACATGCTGGTCGCGACGATGGCGCGGGTCGCGAACCTGTTCGAGCTCGTCTCGCTGCGCTGGGCCGCTGCGCACATCGCGGTCGGATGCCTCGCCGGACTGGTCGTCGTCTTCGTCGGCACCGAGTCGCGCAGGCGCAGCGAGCCGGATGAGGTCAGGGCCGCGACGGCGCCGCTTCCGATCGCGTCGATGTGGGCGTCGCTCCGCATCCTCGACGACCACGCGCGCGACGGTATCCGCCGCGCGATCCCGCTGGCGATCCTGATGGCGCTCTTTCAGCGTGACGGCGGCCGAGACGCCTTCTGGACATTCTTCGCCGCCTACCTCGTCCTGCTCACGCCCGGGAAGAGCCCGAAGAGCCAGGCTGCGGCGCGCGTCGGCAGCATCCTGTTCGGCGTGATCCTGCTGGCTGTCGTCTCGACCGTCGTCCCCGATCGCGTGCTCTTTTCGCTGGGCGTCGTGATCCTCTTCGCCGGGATCGGGCTCGCTCCGGCGTACGCGGTCGTCGGAGGCGGCCTGACGACGATCGGATCGGTCCTCCTGGCGGGCGCGCCGACGGGCGCGATCGGAGACTGGGCCCAGCGCCGGCTGCTGGACACGATCGCCGGCTGCGCGATCGCCCTCGTCTTCACCTACCTGCTCTGGCCGAGGGATCGCGAGTCCGAGGAAACGGCTGCCGTGCCTGCCCCAAGCACCTGAAGCTCAGTCGAGCTGGTGGATCGTGAAGGCGACGACGAAGCCGAGCGTCGTCACGACTCCCGCGAGCTTGCCTCCGTGCTCGAACGCCTCGGGCATCATCGTGTCCGCGAGCATCGTCAGGATCGCGCCCGCGGCAAATGCGAGGACGAACGCCACGGTGTCCGGGGAGGAGCTCTGGAAGAAGCCGTAGCCCGCGAGCGACGCGAGCCCCGAGACGAGCGCGATCCCGATCCACATCCACAGGATCCGGGCGCTCTTCCACCCGCTCGCCGCGAGGCCCGCCGTGGAGGAGATCGCCTCGGGCAGGTTCGAGATGAAGACCGCGGTCAGGTAGGCGGCTCCGACGGCTCCGCCCTGGAAGATCGTCAGCCCGATCACCATCGACTCGGGGATCCCGTCGAGCACGGTGCCGAGCACGATCGCAAGCGCCGAGCCGCTCGCCTGGCCTCCGGACGCGTCTTTGCGATCCTCGCCGCCGAAGCGATCGATGAGCGAGTCCCCGGCGAAGAAGACGCCGCAGCCGGCGAAGATCCCGACCACGACGGCCCAGTGGCCGCTCTGCATGTCGACCGCCTCCTCGACGAGATCGAACGCCACGGCGCTGATCAGCACGCCGGAGCCGAAGGCCATGATCAACCCGATCGCACGCAGGCCGATCCGCAGGCGGAGCGCGGCGACGGCGCCGATCACCAGCGACGAGGCCGCAAGCGTTCCCCAGCCGAAGGCCGCGGCCATTCAGCGGCTCACATACGTTCGAGGAGCTCGCGCTTCTTGTCGTCGAACTCGGCCTGCGTGATCAGCCCGCGCTCGCGCATGTCGGCCAACCGGCTGAGGGCCGAGTCGAGCTCCTCCGCGGACATGCCCGCCGACTGCTCGTGGGCAGGCTGCGCGGACGCAGCGGCGACGGCCTCCTGGAGAGCCTTGCCTCCGCCGACCTCGAGCTCGTGCTCCTGCTTCGCGTCGAGGAGCGCCTTCTTGAACCCGTCCGCGTCAGGGAGGAAGCGGATCTTGCTCGTCCCCGCCTCGGCGGCGGTCAGGAGGTCGATCTCGCCGTAGCCGACGATCCTCCCGAGCCACGGGTGGCCCACGTTCATGTCCGTGATCGCCTGGAGCGAGGTGTCGTGCGTGTACTTGTTGATCACGCCGCCCGCCTCGATCACACGCCGCGTCGTGACGAGGTAGCGCTCGACGCGCCAGACGAGGAAGTACCAGACGAGCCCGATCAGCCCGACGATCAGAGCGATCCAGAACGCCCACCCGAGGAGCGTGCTGATCGGGCCGGTGACGCCGCTGTTCGGGACTCCCGCGTCGAGCGCTCCGGCGACGAGCGCGATGACGAGCGCGAGCACGAACCAGCGCCCAGCCTCGAGAAACGTGAGCCAGTGGCGCTGACGTACGAGGAGCACGCGCTCGTCGGTAGCCAGGAGCGACGCGTACTTCGAGGTTTCGTCCGCCGTGACGCTCATGCCTCGCGCAGATCTTGACTGCTCCGCCGGATCACGGAGAGCCCGTCGGCAAGCCGAGCAGCCTGGACTTCGCGGTGGCGAACTCGGCCTCGTCGAGCATGCCCTCGCGCCGCAGCTCCGCCAACCGCTCGAGCTCGTCGGCTGCGCTCTCCGTCCCGCGGCGTGCTTCCAGCCTCCCGACGAGGGCACGCAGGGCCTCGGACAGATCCTTGGGCTCGGCGTCAGGGAACTCGCGGGCGGTCTGGCGACGGAGCGCCTCCAGGCCGAGGAGTGCAAGCGCGAACCAGATCACCACGATCAGCGGGAAGCCGAACTGCGGCGTGGGCCGCCACCAGAGGAGCAGGAGGTAGCCGATGACAAGCGCGCCGTACGCCACCTCGGCGCGACGAAGGTACGGAGCGAGCGCTTGCCGGGCCTCGATCGCCCACCGGCCCGGGCCGCTCAGCCAGATCCCGACGAGCGCCACGACGGCGGCGATGATCGCCGTCCAGCCGGCCCCACGGAGCAGGCGGGTGATGATCCCGTAGGCGGCCGCAGCTGCAGGGCGAACGGACTCGCTTTGCACGAGATGCCCGACGACGTAGCGCCCGACCAGCGACTGCACGAACAAGATGAAGACGCCCGCGATGAGCAACCCGATTGCGTTGGCGCGGAGCTCGATCCGCCGCCGACCTCGCGCGAGCCAGACCGCGCCCGCGGCCGCGGCCAGAGCGAGCACCCAGATCCAGTTGGCCACGAAGCGCAGGAGCCTCGTCGCGTCCTGCGCCGTCTTCAGCTGGTCCGATTCGAGGATCGTCACCTTGCCGGCGTTCTGCGGGATCCTCGACTGCAGGTTCGTGACGATCGAGAAGCGGTCGCCCAAATCGAGGATCAGCGGGCGCACGTCGAGCACCACCTTGCCTCCGCTCGTTTGAACCGCTCTCGTGTCACCGTCGAGCACCGCGACGAACTGGCGCTGCGCGTGCGAGGACGCTCCGACGAAGACGTCCTGCACCCGCGGCTGCTCGAGCAGTCGCCTTGCCGAGCGGTCCGCTGCGTCGCGGGAGGCGCCTGCGATCAGCCCGGAGAGCGGTCGCAGATTCCTGGGCAGGCGCTGACCGATGAGCGCCGAGACGTCGACGTTCGCGTAGAGCTGGTCGACGAGCGTGCTCGCAACTTCGTCCCGAACCGCTTGATCGGCGATCAGCTGCCGCGAGGTGGAGCGGAATTGCGACTCGTCGAGCGCCTCCCGCTTGACGAAGTTCGCGAGCACGCTGACGACGACGAGCACGACCGCGAGCACCGTCAGCGCGCGGGCGGCAATCAGCCGTCGCCGCGACGCGACTGGCTGCAGGTCAGCGGTGCTCGGCATCCGGTCTGAGCGGGACGAGTCTATTCCTCCCCGCGCGATCGCTAGTGTGCGGAGGCAAGCGAACAGGGAGGTCACCGTGGAAGGTGCTACTCCGATGATGTTCGTGCACGGCGCGTGGCTCTCGTCGCAGAGCTGGGACACGTTCGCCGGCTACTTCCGAGAGCGGGGCTACGAGGTCTCCGCGCCCGAGTGGCCGCGCAAGGAAGGCGACGTCGCCGAGCTGCGGGAGTCGACCGAGGCACTCGAGGGGCTCGGCCTGACCGAGATCGTCGACCATTACGAGGAGCAGATTCGCGCGCTCGACCATGAGCCGATCCTCATCGGCCACTCGTTCGGCGGGCTGATCGTCGAGCTGCTGCTCGACCGCGGGCTCGGCCGGGCGGGCGTCGCGATGAGCCCAGCCCCGCCGAAGGGCATCCTCGTGCTGCCGTTCTCGTCGCTCAAGGTCGCCTCGTCGGCGCTGGCGCATCCCTCGCGCTGGCACGGCGTCGTGCCGCTCACGCTCGAGGAGTTCACGTACGGCTTCGTAAACACGTTCACGCCCGAGGCCGCAAAGGCCGCGTACGAGAAGTACTACGTGCCGGAGACGGGCCAGATCTTCTACGAGGCGGGTTTTGCGAACTTCCATCTGCACCCGCCGACGGAGCTGCACTTCAAGTACGAGGAACGCGCGCCGCTGTTGATCATCGGCGCCGAACAGGACCACACGGTCCCTGCCTCGGTCTCGAAGAAGCAGTTCAAGAAGTACGAGAAGTCTCCGGCCCAAACCGAATACCTCGAGTTCGACCGGCCGCACCTGATGATGGTCGCCGAGGGCTGGGAGGAGATCGCCGGTGCGATCGACAAGTGGATCGCCGGCGTGCCGGAGAGAACGGCTGCGTCGGTGGGAGAAACCTCCGGCTAGCTTTCAGCCAACGAGCCGGGGACGGTGCGTGCCGCCCCCGGCTCGAGCTCCTCAGGCGGCCGCCGCCTGCTCGAGCTCCGCGATCTCGATCTTCCCCATCTTCAGCATCGCGGCCATGACTCGCTGTGACTTCTCACGATCCGGGTCGGCGATCAGCTCGTTGAGAATCTTCGGCACGACCTGCCACGACACGCCGAAGCGGTCCTTGAGCCAGCCACACGGTCCCGGCTCGCCGCCGTCCGTGAGCGCGTCCCAGTACCTGTCCACTTCCGACTGGTTCTCGCAATCGACCGTGAGCGAGATCGCCTCGTTGAACCTGAAGTCCGGCCCGCCGTTGAGCGCGATGAACGGTTGGCCGTCGAGCTCGAACGCGACGGTCATGACGGTGCCCTCGGCACGCGGCCCCGCCGAGCCGTAGCGCGCGACCTCGACGATCTTCGAACTCGGGAAGATCGACGTGTAGAACTTCGCGGCGTCCTCGCCTTCGGTGTCGAACCAAAGGCACGGTGTGATCTTCTGCATCGCTCCTCCTCGATTGCTTCCCTCTATAGACCGTCTTCCCACCGGAGAGTCATCGCCCATGCACCTCCGGCCCACCTCGTAGGATCCGCGCGTGGGCTTCGACCAGTGGATGCTGGCGTTCCATGTGCTGGCCGCATTTTCGCTCGTCGCGGGAAGCACGCTGTTCTGGGTGCTGATCGTCGCGGTTCGTCGGATCGACACTCCCGACGACACGCTGCGCCTCGGGCCGGTCGCCAGAGTCGGCAACGCGACGATCGGAATCGGCATGGGCGGCACGATCATCCTCGGCGTTTATCTCGCCCTCGCGGTGGACGGCTACGCGATCTGGGATGGCTGGATCCTCGCGGCGTTCGTCCTCTGGTTCGTCGGAGCGGCACTCGGACGGCAGGTCGGTGAGGCGTACATGGAAGGCCCGAAGAAGGCGCTGGAGCTCAAGGAGGCTGCACAGATGGGACCGAGCGCCGAACTGCTCGCGCTCAACCGCACGTCCCGCGGCGTCATCTTCCACGCTCTGACCTCCGTGGTGCTCCTGCTGATCATCATCGACATGATCTGGAAGCCCGGCGCATGAGCGT